>CAZTTW010000014.1:0-17174 GCA_964616265.1 uncultured Myxococcales bacterium
CCCAGAACACTGTGGCCGGTCTGGTCGCTCTCGGAAAGAAGGTCATGATCGTCGGATGCGACCCCAAGGCCGACTCCACTCGCCTCATGCTGCACTCGAAAGCGCAGACGACGGTGATGGATCTCATCCGCGAGCGTGGAACGGTCGAAGACCTCGAGCTCTCCGAAGTTCTCAAGCTCGGCTACGGTGGCGTGAAGTGCGTCGAATCGGGCGGTCCCGAGCCGGGCGTCGGCTGTGCCGGCCGCGGCGTCATCACCGCGATCAACTTCCTCGAAGCCGAAGGCGCTTACACGCCCGAGCTCGACTTCGTCTTCTACGACGTCTTGGGCGACGTTGTCTGTGGCGGTTTCGCCATGCCCATTCGCGAAAACAAGGCCCAAGAGATCTACATCGTGTGCTCGGGCGAAATGATGGCCATGTACGCCGCCAACAACATCTCCAAGGGCATTCTGAAATACGCGACCTCGGGCAAAGTTCGCCTGGGCGGTCTCATCTGCAACTCGCGCAATACGGACAAAGAATACGAGCTCATCGATGCGTTGGCCAAGCGCCTAGGTACGCAGATGATTCACTTCGTTCCTCGGGACAATGAAGTGCAGCGTGCAGAGCTACGGCGCATGACGGTCATCGAGTATTCCCCGGACCACAAGCAAGCGAAGGAGTACCGCGATCTGGCGCAGAAGATCGTCGACAACAAGAATTTCGTGATTCCCAAGCCCCTCGCCATGGAAGAGCTGGAGGAGCTGCTCATGGAGTTCGGCATCATCGAAGACGAGGATCCGAACGTCGGCAAGAGCAAAGAAGCGACAGTCGCAGTCTAAGCGCCCGCAAGAGTAGAAGGAATCGAAAGAGTAACAAGGAGAGCCATGTCCAGTCCTGTCAAGAAAGTCGACGGCATTACCCGGGAATCCACCCAGGCGATGATCGACAAAGCATTGGAAGCCTACCCCGAGAAGGCTCGCACCAAGCGCGCCCCGCACTTGGCACCCAACGAGCCGGAATCGGGAAGCGCCTGTGTGAAGTCGAATCGAAAAACAATTCCCGGTGTGATGAGTGCGCGCGGTTGTGCGTACGCTGGCGCCAAAGGGGTTGTCTGGGGACCCATTCGCGACATGGCTCACATTTCTCACGGTCCAGTGGGCTGCGGTTGGTATTCCTGGGGAACTCGCCGCAATCTAATGTCTGGAGTCAATGGCGTATCGAACTTCGCCATGCAAATGACGTCCGACTTTCAGGAAAAGGACATTGTCTACGGCGGCGACAAGAAGCTCGCAATCTTGTTGAAGGAAACCAAAGAGCTGTTCCCCTTGGCCAAGGGCATTTCGGTTCTTTCGGAGTGCCCCGTTGGTCTCATTGGCGACGACATCAACGCCGTTGCCAAGAAGATGTCGGCCGAGCTGGACCTGCCGGTCATTCCTTGCAACTGCGAAGGCTTTCGCGGTGTTTCTCAATCGCTCGGTCACCACATCTCGAACGACACGATTCGCGACTACATCATCGAAACGCGCGAATTCGCCGAGCCGGCGGGTCCCTACGACATTGCACTGATCGGCGACTACAACATCGGCGGCGACGTGTGGTCGGTAAAGCCGCTCTTGGAAGAGTGCGGCTTCAATGTCAAGGCCACGTGGACGGGCGACGGTGAGATGGAAAAGATCGCGGCCACCCATCAGGTCAAGCTGAACGTCATCCACTGTTACCGCTCGATGAACTACATGGCGCGGGTCATGGAGGAAAAGTACAAGATTCCATGGCTCGAACTGAACTTTTTCGGCCCGACGAAGATTAGGGAAAGTCTGCGCAAGCTGGCCGAGCGCTTCGACTCCGTCATCAAGGAAAAGGTCGAGGCTGCCATTGCCAAGTACGACCCGCAGATGCAGAAGATCATCGAGACCTATCGTCCACGGCTGGAAGGCAAAAAGGTCATGCTGTACGTCGGTGGCTTGCGTCCCCGTCACACCGTCGGCGCCTACGAGGACTTGGGCATGACGGTCGTTGGTTCGGGCTATGAATTCGCCCACACCGACGACTACGAGCGAACCACGCCGGAAATGCCCGATGCCACTGTCCTCTATGACGACGCGAGCGAATGGGAGCTGGAGCAATTCGTCCACGAATTGAAACCGGACCTCGTAGCCAGCGGAATCAAGGAAAAGTACGTATTCCAGAAGATGGGCTTGCCCTTCCGGCAAATGCACAGCTGGGACTACTCGGGACCGTACCACGCGTACAACGGGTTTTCGGTGTTTGCCCGCGACATCGACCTGGCAATCAATAGTCCCACCTGGAAGCTCGTCAAGGCGCCTTTCTAGAAGGAACGGAGAACATTCATGGCAAACGATTTGGGTCTAGCCGTAAAACCGGTCACTGGTATCAGCGCCGAGGAGGAAAAACGCGTCTCAGCGTGGATCAACACCGAGGAGTACAAGCTCAAGAACTTTGCGCGGCAAGCGCTGGTCGTCAATCCCGTCCACGCTTGTCAGCCTCTCGGCGCACATCTCGCAGCGCATGGCTTCGCGGACACGCTGCCTTTCACGCACGGCTCGCAGGGGTGCTCGTCGTACTATCGCTCGACACTCAACCGGCACTTCCGGGAGCCCGCGCCGGGCGTCTCGGACGCAATGACCGAAGACGGTGCGGTTTTCGGCGGACAGAACAATTTGCACGAAGGGCTCGAGAACGCGTACACGCTCTACAAGCCAAAGATGATTGCGGTCTTCACGTCGTGCATGCCAGAGGTCATTGGCGACGATTTGACGGCGTTCCTCGGCAATGCACGTCAGAAGGGGAGCATACCGAAGGACTTCCTCTTGCCCTATGCGAATACGCCTTCGTTCAGCGGTAGTCACGTGCACGGGTACGACTCGATGCTGATGTCGATCCTGCAAACGCTCACGGAGAACAAGGCAGTCGAGGGCCGTTGCACCGGCAAGCTGAACTTCATCGCCGGATTCGACGCCAACACCGGGAACTATCGCGAGTACAAGAAGTACTTCGAAGCGTTCGGCATCCCCTACACGTTCCTGGCGGATATCAGCGAGACCTTCGATTCGCCGAACGACGGTACGTATCGCACGTATCCGGGCGGCACGGATTTGAAGGAAGCCGGCGATTCGATCAATGGAAAAGTGACCTTGACCGTCGCGCCCTTCGCGACGACCAAGACCTTCACGTGGATCAAGGAACAGTATGCCGGCGAGCACATTTCGATGCCTACTCCGATGGGCATCGCCAAGACCGACGCCTTCCTGATGAAGTTGGCAGAGGCCTTTGGCAAGGATGTTCCTGCGACCTTGAAGAACGAGCGTGGTCGTGCCGTGGACGCGATGACCGATGCCCAGCAATACATACACGGCAAGAAGTTCGCGATCTACGGCGACTCCGACCAGCTTCTGGGCTACACATCCTTCTTACTCGAAATGGGCGCTGTTCCTCACCACATCCTTTGCTCGAAAGGATCGAAGCGCTTGGAGAAAGAGCTCCACTCTCTCCTCGACGCTTCGCCTTTCGGCAAAGGATGTGGCATCTATATGAACCGCGATTTGTGGCACCTGCGGTCGCTCGTGATGACGGATCCGGTGGACGCCATTATCGGCGACACGCACGGCAAGTTCATCGCTCGGGATGCCAAGATACCCCTGTTCCGCTTTGGCTTTCCCATCTTCGACCGGGTCAACCTGCATCGCCGCCCCATCATCGGCTACCAGGGTGTCGTCAACATGCTGACGGAAATCTGCAACAAGTTCATCGACATCAAGGATGAGACTTGCGACGACCGTCACTTCGAAATCATGCGCTAGGGAGACAGTCATGAAGGTTGCGTTTGCCAGTAGCGACGGTGTGCAAATCGACGAGCACTTTGGTCGAGCCGGAACGTTTCACGTGTGGAATGTCGAGGTGGACAGTGCCAGTTGTATTGCTCGGTTCGACAACCTTGCCAAGGAAGACGTTGACAGCGAGGACCATATCGTCGCCAAGGCAAACGCGCTTGCTGGCTGTGCCATTGCCTGCAGCATTCAGATTGGCGGGCCGGCCGCTGCGAAGTTGGTCGCCCGCCATATCCACCCAATGAAGACCCAATCGGTGGTGCCGATCGCGGACATGGTCGCAAAACTGCAAGATGTTCTGCGTGGTCCACTGCCGCCCTGGCTGGCCAAGTGTGCCGGCCTCAAGCAGACCAGACAATTCGTGGAGCATCCCGAAGAATAGATCAGAGAAGCGAAAGGAATCACAGATGGCATACATCACAGGACTTACGCGCGGCCGGGCAGAATGGACGCCCAAGTTTGTGAAGGCGGTGGACGAGAACAAATGCATCGGCTGCGGCCGCTGCATGAAGATTTGTGCGCACGGTGTCCTCGCGCCGAAGGAGGTCGACGAGGAAGAATCGGCCAAGATGTTCGCCTCCGTAAGGAATCCGGAAAACTGCATCGGCTGTGAGGCCTGCGGTCGGACCTGCACCAAGAAGGCGTTCAGCTTCGAGCCGCTCTTGGCATAACAGGACCATGCCGATGAGGGCCATTGCCGAAATCGAAAGCGCCGAGGAGCTCTTCGACCTTCTAGGCGAGGCCTATGAGCTGTCGACTCTTCGGGCGCATCGCTTTCGCATCCTGAAGAAATTCGGCCAAGTCGTGGCGCGGCTGGAAGAAACCGCGCCCCTTCTTGCCGAGGATGCTCGCCGCGCGCACTACGCAGCGGCGCTTCGCCGCATTCACGACGACTACACCAAGGGCGACGTCCCCGAGACGTTGGCTCTGCACAAGCCACCCGAATTGGTGACCCTACGCAGACCGGCCCGCTGAAGGAGCAGAGAACCATGGCGTTCAAAGTGCTGGAGGAACGAGCCCACCAGGTTGTGCGGAAGGGGAAGGGGGCGCCGGTCGCCCTGGGGTGCAACAAAGCCAGCGCGGCGGGCGCCGTCAGTCAGCGCGCATGCACATTTTGTGGCTCGCGCGTCGTCCTCTACCCGATCGCGGATGCGCTTCACTTGGTCCATGGACCGGTGGGCTGCGCCGCGTACACCTGGGACATCCGAGGCGCACTGTCGTCGGGGCCACAATTGCATCGAATCAGTTGCTCGACAGATTTGCGCGAGAAAGACGTGGTGTTCGGCGGCGAGGCCAGGTTGGAGGCTTCCCTGCGCAGCATGATTGTCGCCCACGCACCCAAGGCCGCCTTCGTCTATGCGACATGTGTTGTTGGCGTGATCGGTGACGACGTCCCTGCGATTTGTGCGCGCGTGCAGGCGGACGTCGGGATCCCCATCATTCCCGTCATGGCCGAAGGTTTTCGCGGCACGAAGCGCGACGGCTACAACGCTGCCACCCGGGCACTTCTAGAGCTTATCGGCACGGGCGACACTGGCTCGATTGGGCCGACGTCCATCAATCTGCTGGGTGACTTCAACGTGGCTGGCGAAAGCTGGATCATTAAGGACTACTTTCGTCGCATGGGTGTCGAGGTTGTCTCCGTCTTGACCGGCGACGGGCGCGTGGATGAAATCCGTCGCGCTCATGGCGCGCGTCTGAACGTCGTGCAGTGTGCGGGCTCGATGACGTCGCTCGCGAAGGCAATGGAGGAAAAGTACGGAATCCCGTTCGTGCGCGTGTCGTTCTTTGGCATCGAGGACACTGCCCAAGCGCTCTATACGGTGGCCGAGAAGGTGGGCGACGAAGCGGTCAAGAAGAGCACGCAGGAGCTCGTGCGTGACGAAATTGCCAAGGTGCTGCCGATTCTCAAGGAATTCAGGAAGGACCTACAAGGCAAGCGGGCCGGACTTTACGTAGGCGGCGCATTCAAGGCGTTTTCGCTCGTGCGCGCCCTTCGCCAGCTAGGCGTCACGGTGGCGTTGGCTGGAACCCAAACCGGCAGCGTCGAAGAGTACGAAGAACTTCAGGCAGTCTGCGACGAGAACACGATCATCATCGATGACGCCAACGCGCTCGAGCTGGCGAATTTCGTGGTTAGTCAGGATATTGACGTCTTCATCGGCGGCGTGAAAGAGCGGCCCATTGCCTACAAATTAGGTCTTGGCTTCTGCGACCACAATCATGAGCGCAAGATTCCCCTGGCGGGCTTCGAAGGCGCCGTTTCATTCGCGCGCGAAATCCACGCCACGGCAACCAGCCCGATTTGGGCGCTAATGCCGCGCAAGAACCGGACACGAACGGAACAATCGCTGGCTCACGACGGGGAGAGCGCATGAGCTGCATTGCGCAAGAACAAGGTGTCCAAAGCCCGTTTGGCACGGTCAATCCATGTACAGTCTGCGCGCCTCTGGGCGCGGCACTCGTTACGGCGGGCGTGCGCGATGCTGTTTCGCTTCTGCATGGAGCGCAAGGTTGCGCCACGTACATTCGCCGCTACCTCATCAGCCATTTTCGCGAGCCCATCGACGTTGCCTCGTCCAGCTTCGGCGAATCGCAGACGGTCTTTGGCGGCGAGGCCAACCTGCACCGTGCCTTGGACAACATCGGTCAGCAATATCGCCCGCGGCTCATCACGGTGGCCACCACCTGCGTCGCCGAGACGATTGGCGAGGATGTGCCACGCTTACTAGGTGCCTACCGAGAGAAGAAGCCGTCCAACCTTCTATTCGTCTCGGCGTCCACGCCCAGCTTCAAGGACGGACACGTCGAAGGCTTCCATTCCATGGTGCGTGCGCTGGTCGAGGAGCTCGCGACCAAGCGTGGACCCCACCGCAAGCACGTGAGCATCCTGCCGCCCATGGTCTCGCCCGCGGATTTGCGCCACCTACGCGAAATCGCGATGGCCTATGGTCTCGGCGCAACGCTATTGCCGGACTACGCCGACACCCTCGATGGCGTCATCGTGGATCACTACAACGCCTTGCCGAACGGTGGCACGACCATCGAAGAGATTGCCGCCATGCCGACCGCAGCGGGCACGCTGGATCTCACGCTGCCCGGAAATGCAGCGCGCGCCAGTGCGACTCTCGAAGAACGCGGATCGCCGGCGAAAATCCTGGGTCTGCCACTCGGTGTGCGCGCCTGCGACGCGTTTTCCGCCGCCTTGGCGGATCTTTCGGGCGCAACGACGCCGTCATGGCTCGATAACGAGCGCGGCCGGTTGCTGGATGCTTACGCCGATGGCCACAAGTACGTCTTTGGCAAACGCGTTGCGGTGTTCGGCGAGCCCGAACAAGTGGCGGCGATTGCAATTTTTCTAGCGGAAATTGGCGCGCGACCCGTCGTCTGTGCGACGGGGGCGCGCAATCGAGCACTGAAGCCGGCGTTGGGTGGCTTGCCCGGTGGCCTGGCGGAGGCAATCCTCGAAGACACTCACTTCGGTGCTATCGAAGAAGCTTGCCGTACCCACAAGCCTGACCTCATCATCGGCAGCAGCAAGGGCTATCGCATGGCGCGCGAGTTGGGCGTGCCGCTCCTGCGCATCGGCTTTCCCATTCACGACCGCATTGGCGCCGGTCGGCTACTGAGTGTCGGCTATCGCGGAACGCTTCGCCTTTTCGACGCCATCGTAAACACACTTTTGGAGAATCAACAGAATCAATCAGCCGTTGGCTATTCCTACTTGTGACTGGATATTTAGTCCACTTGCCCGATGTTCGCCAGCGGGCCCGCGCAGCCCTGCTCGGCCTGGCGATTGGCGACGCACTGGGCGCGACGGTGGAATTCATGACGGCTGGCGAGATTCAAGCGACCTACGGCAAGCATCGCAAGATGGTGGGCGGCGGGTGGTTGCGTCTGCGGCCCGGCCAAGTCACCGACGATACGCAGATGTCCCTGTGCATCGCGCGTTCGATTGTGGAGGTCGGACACGACCCGGATGACATCGCTCGTCGCTTCGTCGAATGGTACTTGTCGAAGCCTCCCGATATCGGCAATACCTGCAGGCGCGGAATCGTCCGCTTTATGACTCGCGGAACCGTGCAAGGACCACTCAACGAAGGCGACGCTGGCAACGGTGCGGTCATGCGCGTGGCACCAGTGGCGCTCGCAACCCTCGCGAACGACCAACTGCTCAATGCCCACGTCGTGTCTCAGGCACGCATCACGCACAATCATCCTCTGTCTGACGCGGCCTCGGTCCTGGTAGCGCAGCTCATTCAATTGGCGCTTATCGGTCACGCCATGGAGCGCTTGCAGCGCCAGGTCGATCGCGCTGCTCTAACGTTTCCACAGTTCAGTTACCGACGATTCAATGGCCTATCCACGGCCTACGTCGTGGATACGATGCAGACGGTCCTGCATTTTCTATTCTCCACCTCCTCTCTTGAGGACTGCATCGTCGCGACCGTCAATCAAGGCGGAGATGCCGACACCACAGGCGCCATCGTGGGTGCCATCGCCGGGGCGTACTACGGCTTGGATGCCATTCCTCGGGAGTGGATACGCAAACTGGATCCTCAGGTGCGCGACGAGCTCGACACTCTTGCCGAACGACTGGTCGAGCTTTCACCGCTTGCGCATGGTGGTCCTATCACGCTGGTGCCTCCTCCTCGCGGAGCCGAGCTGTAGATGGACAAGCCTTGGACGCTGACCTGGAACCTGTGCGACCTGCCGGCGTGGTACATCGGCAGCCTAGCTTTCAACGAAAGGCCGCAGCGCTTCGAGTTGCTTACGGTGCAGCCCGCCCGGCAGGGACTTTTCGGGCAGCTCGACAAAATGGACGACCCCGACGAGCGTACGCAGTGGTTCAACCGCTACATTACGGCGAAGTTTCATCTGGACGAGCTCGACCGCGACCACACCCAGAGTGCCAAGCGAAGCCTTCGCAACACCTACGTCCGCTACCTTCGTGGCTGGGGAGTGGATTCGAATTCCATCGAAGGCGCCGTTCTCAAAGCCTGGGTAGAAAGCCGCATCGGACTACGTCCGACGTTTCATCGCGGAAAGCTGAACTACGATGAACCCGACGAGCAGCTCGTCTTCGCCACCGATCGCATGAAGGGATTAGCCGGTAGCAATGCGATCTTTACTCAGCTGGATCTGGTCTACGGTTTCTGCCAGTACGAGTTGAATCGTCGACAGCCGGGCCAGACGTGGCTACCGCTCTATCGCGGCACGCACGACCCGCAGGAGTACCACACGCTGCAGGTCGTGTCGCCGCGCGAGCGCATCGTTCGCCTCAATAACATCAGCTCGTTCACTCCTGACGCCGAACGCGCCTTCGAATTCGGTTCCACGGTGTGGGAAATGCGCATTCCGGTGGTGAAGATCTTCTTTCATAGCCAGCTCTTTCCGCAAAGCATTCTCAAAGGCGAGGATGAATTCCTTGTGATCGGCGGGATCTATCGGGTGCAGACCGTTCTTTAGCCGGCCCGACTCTTGCAGTCTCAAGAGTGTAGAGGTCATCGATGTCAGACTTGAACCGTCTTTACTCCCTTCGTTCGCAGCAACCGAAGCTCGACGTTGCCAACCACCCGTGCTTCAACGCAGACGTCTTTCACCGGGCCGCCCGCATTCACTTGCCGGTCGCTCCTCGCTGCAATCTTCAATGCAATTACTGCGATAGGTCCTTCGACTGTGCGAACGAAAACCGCCCCGGCGTTTCCAGCACATTGCTTTCGCCTTTCCAGGCGGTGACCTACTTGAAAGCGGTCTACGCGCGCATGCCGAATCTGTCGGTCGTCGGTATTGCAGGTCCTGGCGATCCCTTCGCCAATCCTGTCGAGACGATGGAAACGCTTCGCCTGGTTCGCCAGGAGTTCCCCAACATTCTTCTTTGTGTCGCGACCAATGGGCTCGGACTTGTCGAATACATCGACGAATTGGTCGAATTGAAGGTTAGTCACGTGACCATGACCGTAAACACGGTCAATCCGGCCACGGCAGCGAAGATCTACCGCTGGGTCCGTCACGGTGACCACGTTTACCGCGACCTCGACGGCGCCGAGCTGCTGATGGCGCGCCAGCGCGAGGCGATAGCGCGACTTCGCGAAACGCCCATCTTGGTCAAGGTGAACACCATCCTATTGCCAGGCATCAACGACGGCGAAATCGGCGAGGTAGCGACCGAGATGCGCGCAGCTGGCGTCGAGATTATGAACACGATGGCGCTCTTGCCGGTGGCCGATACCCCATTCGCGAGCTTGGGCGAGCCCACGCCCGCGATGATGACCGAGGCGCGACGGATCGCCGGCCAGCAGTTGCCGCAGATGGGACACTGTGCCCGTTGCCGCGCCGACGCGTGCGGGATCATCGGCAAAGAAGCCGAAGACATGCCCAGGCCGGCCGATTTCGCGCTCTTGCCGAGCAAGCCCACCGCCGATCGACCGTACGTCGCGGCGTCGTCACGGGAAGGCATGCTGGTAAACACGCACGTGGGCGAAGCCGAGCAGTTTCATATCTTCAAGGAAGAGGCCGGTCTGTATTCGCTGGTCGCGGTGCGAACGGCTCCTGAAGCAGGAGCGGGCATCAAGCGCTGGCTGGACCTCGCCGACCTTCTCGGCGACTGCCGTGCCGTGCTCACCTCGGGCGTGGGCGCCATGCCTCGCCGAATTCTCACCGGCCGAGGCATCGAAATCATCGAGATGGAAGGCCTGATCGACGAAGGATTGGCAGCCGTCTACGGCAGCAAACCGATTCCACCCTCGTTGCGGCGCTCGTTCAAAGGCTGTGGCACGGGGTGTAGCGGCGGCGGAGAAGGCTGCGGATGAGCACGAATACAAATCACGACGGCGAGCGCGCCGTCTGGCTGGTGGACAGCACCCTCCGCGACGGCGAACAGGCGCCAGGCGTTGCATTCAGCAGGACCGAAAAGACTGCCATCGCGCAGGCTCTCGTCCAGGCCGGCGTGCCCGAGTTGGAAGTGGGCACGCCGGCCATGGGCCCGGCCGAGATTGAAGATATTCGCGCGCTTCTGTCTCTCGATTCGCAGGTTCGACTGACGGCATGGTGTCGTGCGCGGAAGACTGACCTCGATGCTGCTGCCGAGTGCGAGCTTTCGGCAGTACATCTGTCGTTTGCTGTCTCGCCCATTCTCATGAAGTGTTTCGGACAGACCGAGCCGAGTGTTCTGCGAGATTTGTCTTTGCTCGTCGCCTACGCCCGCGCCAACTTCGCTTTTGTTTCCGTGGGTGCTCAAGACGCCAGTCGCGCTTCGCTTGGATTCCTTGGTCGGTTCATCGCGACCGCGCGCGCCTGCGGCGCCGATCGGGTGCGCTTGGCGGATACAGTTGGCGTGCTGACGCCGCGAACAACGGAGATCCTGGTCCAGCATGCCGTGCAGTTTGCTTGCGAGATGCCGCTCGGTTTTCATGCCCACAACGACGTGGGCATGGCGACGGCGAACAGCATCGCGGCCGTCGAGGCCGGTGCTGCCTCGGTGGATGTGACGGTCGCGGGTTTGGGCGAAAGAGCCGGCAATGCGCCTTTGGAAGAAGTAGTGGTTGCGCTCGAAATGCTTTCGTCGTTCAAGACTGGCGTAGCGATGTCGCAATTGTGGTCTCTCGGGCAATTGGTCGCCGCCGCCGCCGGACGTCCTATCCCGCCGAACAAGCCCATTCTTGGCGGATCGGTATTTCGTCACGAATCCGGCATTCACTGTGCCGGCTTGGAAAAGGATCCGCTCGCGTACCAACCCTTCGACCCCGAGCGGGTTGGCCAGCAAACTAGCATCGCGCTCGGAAAGCACTCGGGCGGGGCAAGCCTGCGTCTAGCCATGAGGGAAGCTGGAATCAATTGGGTGCACGCCGACGGCTCGCTCCTCGACCGCATCCACCAGTATGCTCGAGATCAGAAGGCGGGACTCGACGCAGAGCAAGTTGCGTCCTGGTCCCCGCTAAGACCTTCCTGACTACCAGGAGAGTCTCGTTTTCAGCTCGCCGACGAGGTCGGTGGCCATCTTACCGTTGGTCGTCGCATTCGGGTGCGAGTCGCAGCCGATGCCGTCTGCCGACGACTGTGTCGGAAACTCCAAATAGGACATCTTGCTGTCGCCTTCGCCGGCCCGGGTCTTGATGACGTTCTGAATGTGGTTGCGGATGAAAGTCAGGGCGTCGCCCGACAGCATGGGCCCGATCGTGAGGACGAAGAACGTGTCGGGGTATTTCTGGCGAAGGGTGCGCACGAAGTCGAGGTAGTTAGTTTCATACGGTGCGCCGGGATCGCCATGGGTTGAAGCGTCGTTGGTGCCTAGATTGACGACGACTGCATGGGGCTGCCAGGTCGAGAAGTCCCAGTTGGAAGTCTTCTGAACGGCGGAGATTCTCGCGTAGACGGCAGGCATGTTTTCGGTCGAAGGACCAGTCTCGTTGTAGTTGCGGTACATGCCGATGCCCGACCACGCAACCGCATGCAGCTCGGCCGATAGAGTGCGGGCAGCAACCGCCGCGTAGGTCAGGTAGCTGTCTTGCTTGTCTTGCTGATAGCCACTGCAGTTTTGCCCATCGAGCCCATACCCCGCCGTTATGGAGTCACCATAGACTTCAATGCGGCGGTCGGGCGCTGGCGCTGCTGCGAGCAATTGACCTCCGGTGATGTCCAATCCGAGGTACCGATTGTCGCCCTGATTCCCCTCGGTTCGTTTCCATACAATCAGCTCGTGCGTGCCAGCGGACAGTCCGGCGGCGACCTGGTATTGAGTGGTGCCGCTGACAATCTTCAGTGCCGCTGGCGCAACCGCCCCATCGATCACCACCTGGAATTGGTTGGGGCTGCCATCCATTCGCAAGGTTGCGCCCGTGCCTTCGAAGCGAGCGAAGATCGCGCTGTCCGACCAACCGAAGCTGGGACTGCTCTTGTCGGAGCCATTGAACCGGCCCGAGAGGCGCACGCCCGGCGTCGTTGTGCCACCGTCGGAAAGTGCATCCGTACCCGCATCGACGGAACCAGCGGTGCCAGCCGCCGCAGGCGTGCCGCCAGTCGCGCTCGCCATTCCCCCGTCTGCTCGGCCGCCGGTCGCAAGACCGCCCGAACCGCTGGACTTTCCGCCCGCGCCCACGCTCGCAGTGGATGATCCGCCGTTGCTGGTCATACCGCCGGCTGCGGACGAGCCGCCATTGCTGCTCATGCCGCCGGTCGAGGGTGATCCGCCCGTGCCTGTGCCTTGCCCGCTTTGGCCGCCGCTCTTACCGCGATCAACGTTCTGCGCGTACGTGCAGGCTTGGCCGAGGAGTAGACTCGCGACGGCAACAACGGCCGTACCTATAGCGGTGTAGCGGCGAACACCCATGCAGACCTCCAACCCGCATTGTAACTCGCACGCCCCACACCCCAGCGGTTCTTTTCAATCAGCTCTACTTGTGGCCGTGCGCTTCACGTCCCGCCAGATGCGCGACCGCCACCGCAAGCCGCGTTGGATCGATGGGCTTGGCGACGAACATCTGGAAGCCGGCTGCGAAGGCGCGCTGAGCATCCTCCGCGCGCGCGAATGCCGTCAGCGCCACGGCGGGCGTGCCGCCGCCGTGATGGTCGGGTAGGGACCGGATGCGACGAAGCATGGTGTAGCCATCGGTTTCGGGCATGCCGATGTCGCTGACGATGATGTCGGGTCTTACGGTCGTGACTTTGTCGATCGCCTCGGCCGCGTTCTTCGCCAGGTAGGTTTCGGCGCCGCGGTCGCCAAGGACTTCGCTGACCAGAATCAAAGCGTCCGGCTCGTCGTCGACGATGAGCACGCGCAACCCGTCGAGGTGGGGCCCGTGCGATTGTTCCTTCGATGGCGACAGATCGATGCTCGAAGCAGCACGCGGGGCTGGCGCGACGGCAGGGCCGACCGAACGAGCGGGAAGCTGGACGATGAAGGTCGAGCCTTGGCCGGGCCCCGCGCTTTCGGCGCGCACCGTTCCGCCGTGGGCCAGGACGAGTTGCTTGACGATGGCCAGGCCCAGCCCAAGACCGCCGTGCCGGCGTGTGATACTGGCGTCTGCCTGTTGGAACGGATCGAAAATCAGCGGTAGCACTTCGGGCCGAATGCCTTCACCGTCGTCGCTCACCACCACGACCACGCTCGAGCCTTCACGATAGGCGCGCACCACGACCTTGCCACCCTTCGGTGTGAATTTCACGGCGTTGGAAAGCAGGTTCCAGATGATCTGTTGGATGCGATCGGCATCGGCTGTGATCGCCAGAGATGGGTCGATCGCTTCGACGACTACGCGGATCCCTTTGCTCTCGGCGACCGGCGTGCCGGCGTCGATGGCGGCGGCCAATGCGTCGGCGATGTTCGTAGCCGCCAGGCTCAGCGACAGCTTGCCGCTGATGATGCGCGAAATGTCGAGCACGTCTTCGATGAGCTTGGCTTGCGAGCGTGCGTTGCGTTCGATGATGGAGAGGCCCCGATCCATCTCGGGGGGTGGGTTTCGCCGTCGCATCATGACGGCCCAGCCGAGGATTGCGTTCAGCGGGGTGCGCAGCTCGTGCGAAACCACCGCCAGGAACTCATCCTTGGCGCGACTTGCGAGCTCGCTCTCGTTGCGTAAGCGAGCTTCCTCGGCGCGGGCAGCTTCGAGTTCGTTGAGAGCCACGGCATTTTCGATGGCCAGGGCAGCCCGATCGGCGAAGCTTTGCACGAATTCCAGATCGGCCTCGCTGTACCTGCGGCCGGATTCCGCATAGATGAAGGTCATGGCCCCGAGCGTCCGGCGGCGCCCCCGTAGCGGAACGACCATGGCCGACTTCAACTGCAAGGCGCGCAGCATGCGCAGGTGTTCCTCGTCCCTCGCGGCTCTATCGATGAGCTCGGCGGGAATCTCGCGATAGAGCTCGGCTTTGCCGGTGCGGATGACCTCGGGGACGCCCTGGTTTGCGTTGGGGTTGGGCGGGTACTTCTCCCCCAGCTCACGTGCGAGCTGGACCTTGGTGGCTTCGATGTGTGCTACGGCGGCCTGATACGCCGGCACGTCGTCGCTCTCTTTGAGGTCGACGGTGCACCAGTCGGCCATGATGGGAACCGCCAGCCGCGCTACCGTCGCCAGGGTAGCTTGGTAGTTCAGCGACGAGGACACGAGTGCTTCGCCGGCTGCGGCCAAAAATTCGCGCTGGTCGCGCTCGCGCTTTTCTCGGCTGGCGTCGCGAAAGACGAGCACCACGCCGAGCACGCTACCGTCTTCGGAGCGAATCGGTGCGCCGCTGTCATCAATGGGGATCTCGGCGCCGCTCTTGGTGCGCAGCACGGTGTGGTTGGCAAGTCCCACCACCGTGCCTTCTCTCAGCACTTTGGCGACGGGATTCTCGACGGGCTCTCCGGTCTTTTCGGCGAAGATCGAGAACACGCGTCCGAGTGGCCAGCCGCGCGCTTCGGCCTCGCCGAAGCCGGTGAGCGCCTCGGCGATTCGATTCATAAAGGTGATATGACCTGTCGAATCGGTCGCAATGACGCCATCGCCGATGCTGACCAGGGTCGTGTTCAGCCAGCGCCGCGCTTCGTCTTCGCGTTCGTAGCGTACGGCTCGCCATAGGGCTTGTGCGCACTGCTTGACCAGCGTCTCCACGAATTCACGTTCGTCGTCGGCAAAAGTGCGTGGCGCATAGAACCCCATTCCGAGCAGACCCACGGCTTGGGCTTCCACCATGAGGGGAATCGACCAGAACGCTTTGGCGCGCGGCCCTTCCGTCTCGGTGCGCGCCAGGTCCGGATAGCGACCCGTGTAGTCGGCCTCGCTCTCGGCCCAGATCGCTTGTCCGCTCCTCAGCGTGACGAAGATTTCGGGATTTCCCTCGACGTCACTGATGCGCCGGATCTTTTCTAGCACCGCCTCTGCGCAGCCGTGCTCGCCGATGAGCTCGAGCGCTTGCCCAGCGGCATCCAGAATGTAGAGCGTGCACGTATCCGCTTGCGCCGCGCGCCTGCCGTGCTCGATGACGACGTTTGCCACTTCCGACCGGGTACGCGCCTTCGCCAAGGTAGCCGCGAGGTTCGAGAGTGCCGCCAGTCGCTGCTTGCCGAGCGCCATCGCCCGCGTGATTTCCTGCTCGCGATTCCTGCGGGTGCGAAATATCTGAGATAGAAGCACGAAGGACACGATTGCCAGCACCAGGGCGGCGCCCCCCGCGATGCAGCCACTGATGCTGGCGTGTCGACGACGTTCGCGCAGCAGGTTGTCCTCCATCGTGCGGATGCGCGCCAGCGCCTCGCGAAAGTGCTGCATGCGCTGCTGCCCCTCTTCCGAGGCGATGGCGCCGACCGCTTCGTCGGTGCGCCCCGACTGCGCGAGCCAGACGATGGTGTCGAAATGGGCCGCTAGCTGGCTCGCGTACTGGCGAGCCGACACGACGTTGCCAATTTGCACCGGGTTGTCCGCGACCAATCGTCGTAGGAGCTCCTCTTCGGCCGGCTCGGCATTCTTGGCGCTGTGGAAGGGGACGAGAAGCTCGGGCTGCTGGGTGGCGACGTAGCCTCGCAACGAGGCTTGCGCGTCGAGCACCGCCATCAGCCATTCGTCCGCGAGTCGACGTACGTCCAGCGTGTGTTCGACCCAGCGGTTGGCCGCAACGTATTGCGCGGCGGCGACGGCGACAAGAACGGTCACCAAGCCCAACCCGACGGCCGCCGCTTGGAAGACGCGCTCGGTGCGGCGGCGTTGCGAGGGCTTGCTCATAGGTTCAGGGAGGCTCCCGCTCAAGCCTCCCTTACGGATCCCGTCTCGGCAAGCAATGCTGCCGAGTTGGTCATGTTACCCGCGCTACCCTGGCGCAAGAAATCATCGATCGCCACGCCCTGAAGGGGCACCGTGCCGGTATCGGCCGTAGGGTGTCCACCGGCATTGCCACCTTGGTTTGCTCGAAACAAGCGCGCTCATCTTCGAGAAGGGGGCAACTTAGTGACCTACCTTCCAGGATCGCTGCGTTGCATGGACGCCTTCTTTGGCTCTAACCGACGCGGTTCGCGGTATAAACGCCCCTTCGTATGGCAGACGCCCGCCCCACTCTCTCCGTCGTTATTCCGGTCTACAACGAGGAAGAAACCCTTCCCGAGCTCGACCGACGTTTGCGTGCTTTCCTGGCCGAGCTGCCGGTGGACGTCAGCTGGGAGGTCGTCTTCATCGACGACGGGTCGCGTGATGCCTCGGCCAGGCAGCTGCAGGAAATGGCCGCGCGCGAGCCGCGCTACAAAGTGATTTCGTTCGCGCGCAATTTCGGCCACCAAATCGCTATCACGGCCGGCATGGACCGTGCCGAGGGGGAAGCGGTGGTGGTGATGGACGCCGACCTGCAAGATCCGCCAGAAGTCGTGCGCGAGATGCTGGCCCG
>CAZTTW010000015.1:0-17037 GCA_964616265.1 uncultured Myxococcales bacterium
TCTTTGTTTTCGCCGTCATGATGGTCAGCCACGACGACCCTCATCCGATTTCACTGAGCGGGCTTTTCTCGCGGGTCGCTGGCGTCCTGGCGGTGGGTTACCTTTTCTATCGTGTGGCGTGGATCGTGGTGCGCGAGCGCCAGACCGACGTGCTCGCCACCGCGACCACGATGCCCATCCCCGATTACGGCACGGTGGGCGCCGTCGGGCGCTTGCTCTTCACCGACTTCTTGTTTCCCTTCGAAGCCATCTCGCTCTTGCTCTTGGTGGCGGTAGTCGGCGGCGTGATGGTTTCCCGCCCGTCGCGCCCGACCAAAGATGGAGGCGCGGCCTGATGCCCGGCACGTACTACATTCTGCTGTCGCTCGCGCTCTTTTTCATCGGGACGGCGGGCGCGCTACTCCGCCGAAATGCGCTCTTCGTGCTCATGAGCCTGGAGTTGCAGCTCGGCGCGGGCAGCCTGGCGCTGCTCACCTTCGCGCGCGGCCTCGGCGATCAGAAAGGGCACGTGGTCGCGTTCTTTGTCATGGCCTTGGCGGCGGCCGAAGCGGCAGTAGGTTTGGCCATCGTTGTGTCCATCTTTCGTGTGCGGCGGAAGATCGACCTCGACACCGTGAACGACTTGCGGAACTAACCATGCTGTCTCGCTTGCACATGATTCCGCTGTTGCCTCTGCTCGGAGCAGCCTACTTGATTCTCTTCGGGCGCCGTCACTCGCGCAAGGCGGTGCAGACCATCGCGACGGTCGCGGTCTTCGCCGCGTGCGTGGTGTCCCTCGATGCTTTCTTCTTCGGCCTGCCCGCCGTGGCGCACGAAGGTGGCATCGTCGAGCTGGTCTACAACTGGTTCTCGGCCGGCGGCATCGACGTGGATCTGGCATTCCGCATGGATCCGCTGTCCGGGCTTTTGTGCCTGGTGGTCACCTTCATCGGCACGCTCATCCACATCTATTCGGCGGGCTACATGGCCCACGACGAGGACTACGCGCGCTTCTTCGCGTACCTCAACCTCTTCTGCGGCGCCATGCTCATCCTGGTGCTGGGCGACAGTCTGCCGGTGATGTTCATCGGCTGGGAAGGCGTCGGCCTGGCCAGCTACCTGCTCATCGGTTTTTGGTACAAGGAGACGGCCAACGCCAGCGCCGGCAAGAAAGCCTTCATTACTAACCGCGTGGGCGACTTCGGCTTCCTCATCGGCATGTTCCTGCTCTTCCGCGCCACCGGCACGCTGGATGTTCAATCGATTCTTGGTGCCGCCGGAAGCGGTGGCCCCCTGGCCGCGCCGCTGTGGCTCGGGCAGTCGGTCGCCTTCTGGGCCGCCGTCTTCCTCTTCATCGGAGCCTGCGGCAAGTCGGCGCAGATTCCGCTTTACGTGTGGTTGCCCGACGCCATGGCCGGTCCCACACCGGTCTCGGCGCTCATCCATGCCGCGACCATGGTCACCGCCGGCGTTTACCTGGTGGCGCGCATGTCTGCGGTGTACATGCTGGCGCCTGCGTCGTTGGCCATCGTCGCCATCGTCGGTGCGGTGACCGCGCTTTTCGCCGCCATCATTGGTTTCGCGCAGAACGATTTCAAGAAGGTGCTCGCGTACTCTACGGTCAGCCAGATCGGTTTCATGTTCGTCGGCGTCGGAACCGCCAATTTCGCCGGCGGCATCTTCCACCTGTTCACGCACGCCTTCTTCAAGGCCGGTCTCTTCCTGTGCGCCGGCTCGGTCATGCACGCCATGGGCGGATCGGGTGATATTACCAAGATGGGTGGCCTCGGCAAGAAGCTGCCGTGGACGACGCGGGTTTTTCAGGCTTGCTGGCTGGCCATTTGCGGTGTTCCCGTCTTCTCGGGCTTTTTCAGCAAGGACGCCATCATCAGCGGCGCCTTCGCCACCGAGGTCTACGGTCACCGGCTCGCCTTCGTCGGACCGCTGGTCGGTACATTGCTTTTCGTGGCCGCGTTCGGGACGGCCTTTTACATGTCCCGCCTTTACTGCTTGGTCTTCACCGGTCCGTGCCGCGCCGACGAGCACACGCAGCACCACATTCACGAGTCGCCCGCTTCGATGGTGTTCCCCTTGGTCGTGCTCGCCGTTGGCGCGATCCTCGCCGGCTTCGTCGGCGTGCCGCCGGCCTTGCGTGAGCTCTTCGGCAAGCACGGCGAGAGTACGCTCTCGATTTTCCTCGAGCCAGCGGTGGGCGCGCCCCTCGAAGTCAGCCATCACACGGAATGGCTGATGATGGGTCTGTCGACACTCGCAGCTCTTGGCGGCATCGGCATGGCGTACGTGTTCTACGGCGGTGGCTACCGCGCGCCGGCCATCGCGTTTGCCAAGAAAGTGCCGGCACTCGTATCCCTGGTCCGCGACAAGTTCCGCATCGACGAGCTGTACGGCTTTCTTATCATCCGGCCGCTGCAGGCGCTTTGCCGGATCATCTTCCAAGTCATCGATCGCATCCTCATCGATAAGATCCTGGTCGGCGCCGGCGCGTTCCTCGCCGACCTTGTCGGTCGCGCCTTCCGCTTCTTCCAGACCGGCGACGTGCAACGTTACCTGGCGGTGTTTGCCATCGGACTTGCGGTTCTGGTGTGGGTTGCGGCGCGCCCGGCTTCGCCCGACGAGGTTCTGCTGAAGGTGCAAGGCAAGACCGTCACGGCCAGCATCGAGGGGCCGCGCGACAGTGCCCTGGCGTACAGCTTCGATTTCGACGGCGACGGAACTCCCGATCGCGAAGGCGCGAATCCCAACGCAACCTGGACCTACAGCGGTCCGGATCGCTACACCGTGACCATCGTCATTCAGGATTCTCGCTGGCACACCCGGCGGATTATTAAGCGCGACGTCGAAATTCGATAGCCATGCCAAGTCTGACCAGTCTTGCCCTTACAACCTTGTTGCCGCTGGTGGGCGCTCTCGTGGCGCTGCTACTGCCGCTCAATAGCCCTCGCCTGCTGCGCGGTTATGGCATTGCGGTGGCGCTTGTCACTTTCGTGCAGTCGCTCTTCGTGCTGGCCGCCTTCGATGCCACTCAGGCGGGCTTCCAGATGGAGACCAACTGGGAGTGGGTGCCCGCGCTCGGCATTCGCTTCCACTTGGGCGTCGACGGGATCTCGCTGTGGCTGGTCCTGCTGTCGACCCTGATGGTCTTCGTGACCCTGCTCTCGCCGCAAGCCACGGGTTTCGTGCGCGACCGGAATCGCGGCTTCGTGGCGGCCATGCTGATGCTGGAATCCGGGATGATCGGCGCGTTTCTCGCGCTCGACATGTTCGCCTTCTACGTGTTCTGGGAGCTGATGCTCGTGCCGATGTACTTCATCATCGGCATCTGGGGCGGCGAGCGGCGCGTGTACGCTGCCATCAAGTTCATGATTTTCACGCTGGTGGGATCGCTGCTGATGCTCGCGGCTATCGTGGTCATCGCCGCCGTCGTGCATCGCCTCACCGGTCAGTGGACGTTCGACTATGCCACCTGGTCGCGATTGATGCTCCCGCGCGAGACGCAGTTGCTTTGCTTCGCGGCCTTCGCGCTCGCCTTCCTTATTAAGGTGCCGCTTTTTCCGCTGCACACCTGGCTGCCCGACGCGCACGTCGAGGCACCGACGGGCGGCTCGGTCATTCTGGCCGCGGTTCTGCTCAAGCTCGGCGCCTACGGGTTCCTTCGCTTCGCCATGCCGCTGTTTCCACTGGCGGCGGACTATGCGGCCCCGCTCATCGCGTGGCTGGCCGTGATCGGCATCATCTACGGCGCGCTCATGGCCTACGCCCAGGACGACATCAAGAAGCTCGTCGCGTACTCCTCGGTCTCGCACTTGGGTTTCGTGGTGCTCGGGATCTTGACTGTGACCTCGGCCGGCGTTCAGGGCGCCATGTACCAGATGCTGGCGCACGGAATTTCCACCGGCGGTTTGTTTCTCGGCGTCGGCCTTCTCTACGATCGCCGCCACTCGCGCAAGCTGTCCGACTTCGGCGGCTTGTGGGCCCGCATGCCGATCTTCGCCGCGGTCTTTCTCGTCATCGTGCTTGCATCGGCGGGCTTGCCTGGCCTTTGCGGCTTCATTGGCGAGTTCTTGGTGCTGCTTGGAACCTTCAATGCCGGCCGTGCTTGGCACGATTCCGGGTTCACGCCGCCGTTCGCGCATCCAGCGCTGCTAGCAGCCATTTCCACGACCGCCGTCATTCTTGCCGCCGTCTACCTGCTTACGATGTACCAGAAGGTCATGCTTGGTCCGCTCGACAAGGCCGAGAATCGCAGCGAGAAGATGCGCGACCTCGGGTGGAACGAGAAGATCGTGTTCGCCATCATTGTCGTCGCCGCTATTGGTATGGGAGTGGCGCCTGGGCCCATTCTGAATCGCAGCTTGGCCTCCGTGGACGCGGCCCTGGTGGGCTATCGCAGCCGCCTTGCGCAGGCGCGCGTGCGCCCGGACGCGCCGGCGCGCATGCTCGGCGGATCGCCCACGCAGAGAATGGACCGTCGGTTCATGCCACCCCAGCCTGAGCTCCGGAGAGGTCAGCCATGAGCGGCGCGATGACGTTGAGCTTGGCCTTGGCCCCGCTTCTGATCTTAGGAGGCGCGGCCTGTTTGGTCCTGCTCGTCGGTGTGCTCGGCGGCGTGCGCGCGCGCGGCGCGGTGGTGTGGCTGTCGGTGTTGGCTTCGGCGGCGACCTTCGTGTCGGCGGTCGTTGCGTTGCCGCTAGCCGGGCACGCGCAGCCCATGCTTTCCGACATGTGGATCGCGGATCGCATGGCGCTGGTGCTCGACCTGGCGATTGCACTTTGCGCTGGCGTGACCGTAGTCGTGTTCCGCGCCTTTGCCGAAGAGCACGCGTTCCAGCAGGACGAGTTCCCAGCGCTGGTGCTCTTCTCGGCCGCCGGCATGGTGATGGTCGTTCACGCGTGCCACTTGGTATCGTTGCTCGTGGGCATCGAGACGATGTCGCTGGCGGCGTACGTGCTCGTGGCGAGCCGCTATCACAGCGAGCAGGGCTCCGAAGGCGCGCTCAAGTATTTCCTGATGGGAGCACTGGCCAGCGGTTTCTTGGTTTACGGCATTGCCCTGGTCTACGGCACCACCGGCGGCGAAATGTCGCTGGCGGGGATCGCCAGTCGTGCCGGCCAAGCGGGTAACAATCCCCTCTTCGTGATCGGCATGTTTCTGATTCTTGTGGCGCTGCTGTTCAAGGTGGCGGGCGTGCCGTTTCACATGTGGCTGCCCGATGCCTACCAAGGCGCGCCGACGCCGGTTACGGGCTTCATGGCGGCCGGAATCAAGGCGGCTGCCTTCGGCGGAATGCTTCGCTTGCTGGGCTCGGCGTTCATGCACCCAAGCGTGGCCTTGGGCCACGCCGGCTGGGCGCGCATCTTGGGCATGGTCGCTTTTGCCAGCATGACCCTCGGTAACCTGGCCGCCATTCGCCAGGAAAACATCAAGCGCATGCTGGCGTACTCGTCGATCGGCCACGCGGGCTACTTGCTCATCGGCGTGACCGCGGCGGGCTTCGGCGTGACCGCGGCGAAATCGACGGTGATTTTCTATCTCGTTGCCTACGTCGGAACGACCCTCGGCGCTTTCACGGTGGCCTCGTGGGTTGGGCGCAAGGGCGACGAATGCCAGAACGTCGACGACTGGGCAGGGCTGGCGCGCAGGCGGCCCGCCATCGCGCTGGTGATGACGCTTTTCATGTTGTCGCTGGCCGGCTTTCCGCCCACCGGTGGCTTCTTCGCGAAGTTCTATCTCTTCCGTGCCGCCGTCGAGCGGCCCGAGTTGGTGTGGCTGGTCGTCGCGGCCGTGCTCAACAGTCTGGTCAGCGTCTACTACTACCTGCGCATCGTCACGGCCATGTACTTCCGCGAGGGACAGGGCGGGCCGGCGTACCGCTCGTGGGCGAACGCCGTCGTGCTCGTCGTGCTAGCGTTGCTCGTGCTCGGCCTCGGCATCGTGCCCGCGCCGTTCATGACGCTGGTTCAGTAGGCGCTGCGTCGCCTTCCTTCCTCGTCGGCACAATTCCTGACAAGGCTGCCTGGGCCTGGGCAATTCCAAAGAGAAACGTGGGGGGCTCTGTAGGCCGCGCGGGCTACGGGGCGCTCGCATCGAAGGAGGCCTTCATGATCTACCGCATCACGCCTGGCATTCTGGTCGCGTCTTTCTGGCTCGCGGGTTCCGCGTGCTCGAGCGCCACAGGTGGGTCGGGGGCGGGTGGCAACTCCGACGGCTCGGGTGGCGCGAGCAGCGAGTCGGGAGGTGCGCAGGGTGGCGGAACAGGCGGGGCGACAGGCGGCGCGACCGGCGTCGGTGGCGGTCTCTCGACTGGTGGAACGACGAGTTCCGGCAGCAGCGCTTCCTCGGGTGGCGCGAAAGGTTCTGGCGGAATTTCCAGCGCTGGGGGCGCGAGCGGCGGAACGACTGGTTCGAGCGGCAGCTCGGCTTTGGGCGGCAGCGCGGGTTCGAGCGGGTCCACGTTGAACACCACGGGACCTTGTGACTTGTACGCGACGGCGAACACTCCGTGCGTGGCGGCCTTCAGTACGATCAGAGTGCTCCTGCACACCTACAAGGGGCCCCTTTACCAGGTCAGGAAAGGCGGCACGAACAACGTCTTCAAAGGCAATCAACCAGCCGGGACCGGCGGCGGCACCACGGGGGGAACGACCCAGGATATCGGGTTCACCGACGACGGCTTCGCCGACTCGGCAGCGCAAGATACCTTCTGTGGCACGGCTACGTGCACCTTCTCGAAGTTTTACGACCAGTCCGGTAAGGGCAACGATCTCATCCAGGCGCCGGCGGGCACGTACGAGCCTGGACCGGACTACGAGGTGCCCGCGAGCCACTCAGTGACGGTCGGTGGTCACAAGGTGTACGCAGTCTATTTCCCCAACCCGCCGAGCTTGCCTTCCGGCTCGGCGCCGTCCGGGTACGGCTATCGCAACAACAAGACAGTCGGGATTTCCACGGGCAGCGCCGCACAGGGCGTTTACATGCTCGCCGATGGCACGCATGCCGGCAACGCGTGTTGCTTCGACTTTGGCAACGCCGAAACGAACAACGGCAACGGCCCCACCGGAGCCATGGCGGCTGTCAACCTGGGAACCTCCTACTGGGGTCAAGGCGCCGGCAGCGCGCCCTGGTTCGAGGGTGACTTCGAGGCGGGTGTTTGGGCCGGAGGCTCGGCGTGCGGCACTCCCGGATCTGGCCAGCTCACGTGCAACGGGCGCAAGGCCAATCCCGACAACCCGTCGATGAAAGGGATCTCCTACGCGCTCGGCATTCTCAAAACCGGCACGACGAACAATTCGCCGCAGTACACGCTCAAGGTTGCGGACGCGACCAAGGGCACCCTCACGACCGCTTACAGTGGAACCGCTCCCGGCAACTGGGCGTTGCAGGGCGCCGTGCTCCTGGGCACCGGCGGTGACAACAGCAATTCGGCGTGGGGGACGTTCTACGAAGGCGCCATCACCGCAGGCCAACCCTCCGATGCGACCGACGATGCCGTGGCTGCCAACATCGCCGCCGCTGCCTACGGGAAATGACCCACGCCTGACCCGACCCACTGTCGACCTAATTCTCAGACGGACTCTACGGTGTCCCACCGTGGTGGCGATCACAGCCTTTGAGCGCGCATCAGGTGCGGACGGGCGTACAGTTCGCCTCAGGGTCATCGAAGGAGACAATCATGCGTGTTTCTATCTTGCTCGCCTCACTCATTGGTTCCTGCCTTCTGTTCGCCGGGTGCGGATCGGATCCGGGCAACAACGTGGCGGATGCGCTAACGACTGACCAACACGATTCCTCGGCGGTCAACCTGCCGGACGCGGCGGTGGATCTCCGGCAAGACGTCGTGGCAAACAGTTCGCAAGATGCCCCGGACGCG
This sequence comes from uncultured Myxococcales bacterium, assembly GCA_964616265.1. GTDB lineage: Bacteria > Myxococcota_A > Polyangia > Fen-1088 > Fen-1088 > Fen-1118. Next base: position 7,869 of record CAZTTW010000015.1, read on the forward strand.
CCCTCGCAAGACATGGCGGCACCCGACACGCGGAACGCGCTGGAGACGAGTCCGCAAGACGTCGCGGGAGTCGACGCGCAGGCAGCGACAGAGGCTGGAGCGGGCGAAGCGGGCGCCAGTGCGGGGGCGATGGCCAGCTCGTCGTTGGCACGGGCGACGGCCACGCTGACCGACACGGAAAAGCGCGATCTCGCCACGGGCTTGTCGGGCTTCGCCTTTGCCCTGTGGCAAGGCCTGCGCGCCGATCCGTCCACCCAGACCAACTTCGCCTTTTCGCCAACCAGCATCTCGCTCGCCTTGGGCATGGCGTACGCCGGAGCCAACGGAAATACGGCTGTGCAGATGAAGACCACGATGCACATCGCGAGCGCTAACGAGGTCTGCTTCCGCTCGCTCAACTGGCTCGACGAGCAGCTCGAGTCGAGGGCGGACGCGGCGCTGAGCCAGGCGCAAAGCTTGTACAAGAGCAGCGGCAGCTCCGGGACGGCTCCGGATCCGGCCAACTTCCGCCTGCATGTCGTGAATGCATGTTGGGGCGATCGCACGTTCACGTTCGAGCAGCCTTACCTCGACACCCTGGCCACGGACTTCGGCAGCGGCGTCCACCTGGCGGACTTCAGAACCCAGCCGGACACCGAGCGAATCGCGATCAACACGTGGGTCAGCCAGGAGACGCTGAACCGGATCAACGACCTCATTCCTGCCGGAGCCATCGATACGACCACGCGCACGGTGCTCGTCAACGCCATCCACCTGAAGCTTCCTTGGTACGATCCCTTCCTCGAGACGGCCACCAAGCCCGCGACCTTCACCAAGACGGACGGCTCGATGGCCAGCGTCCCCTTCATGAGCAAAGGCGGAAGGTGGTCCTACGCGGAGGATGACACGACCCAGGCGGTTGCCATCCCGCTGTCGGGCCTTTCGGTCAATCTCGTGGTTTTTCTACCCAAGGCGACCTCGTCGCTCGCCCAGCTCGAAGATTCGCTGTCGCAGGGCCATGCGACGACGCTCGTGTCGGGCATGAGCTCGCAACAGGTCTCCCTCACGTTGCCGAAGTTCGCCTTCACGACCGCGTCCGTGCGCCTCGGCAGCGTGCTCACGGCCTTGGGAATGACCGAGGCTTTCACCCCGAACGCCGACTTCACCGGCATTTCGAAGGAGAAGCCACTCTTCATCTCCGAGGTCGTCCACAAGGCCATGGTGGGGGTGGACGAGCATGGTGTCGAAGCCGCGGCGGCGACAGCCGTCATGCTGGCGGGCAGCAGTCTCCCGACGGACATTAAGCAGGTCGACGTGAATCGCCCATTCTTCTTCGGGATCTACGACCAACCCACGTCGACTTGGCTGTTTCTGGGGCACGTCACCGATCCGTCGTCCTAGGGTCACCAGTACCAGCGATGCCGAACAGTCGACCCAATCTGCCACTTTTTACCCTCGCCATCGTGACCCTGGTCGGAACGGTCCTTTGGGTGGCGTTGATGATTGCGGGCGGACCGCCTCCTCGTACTTTCGAACAAGCGCTGCTCAAAGTCTCAGGGTTGGGGCTTCTTTACTATCTGACCTACCTGAATGCCGCCTTTCTGACGACAGTACCGGCCACGATGCTGATGGCGGCCCTCTACGGATACTGCCAGCCCAACCTTTCCGGCTGGGCCGGCCATGTCGCTGTCGCCTTCGTGCCGGTCTACTGTGTCCTGAACCTCGTCGTCTACCTATCGCAGATCAGCGTGGTTCCCGCACTGCTCGCCATGCGGATGCAAGTCGAGACCCGACCGACTGCTGACCTGATTCTCAGACTGACCTTACAGGAGCTTCCCGATTCGACTGTCGCGTTCTTCAATGTGCTTGCGTACGCAATCCTGGCGATTCCTTCCATTGTTTTCGGCAAGGTGCTCGCCGGTCGCGCTGAACGGGCTCTGCGGGCAGGAGGAGTGCTGTTGGCGCTAAGTGGCGGCGCTTGCCTGATTGGCCTCGCAGGTACGATCGCCAAGGTCGAGTCTATTCGGGCCGGTGTTGTCGTCGGTGGGTGCCTCTTCCTGCTCGCGCTGGTTTTCTGCAGTGTTGGCTTCTGGCGCCCGGTGGAAAGCCCCAAGTCCTGACCTGCGCGGCTCGCGCCCGGGCTCGCTGCCGTCGGAAGAGCGGCAGCGAGCGGCGCGGGTCGCGTGGCTTGGGCAGATTCACTGCCTCGAGATCACGCCTTTTCGAGCAATGCCTTGAGCAGCGATCTCACGTTGGGCGAGCCGAGGCCACTGACCAGGTCGTGGCCGGACGAAGCGTGGTACGCGCGGTTCGAGCCGCGCGAGACGTCGCGGAAGCTGTCCGAGGCGTTGAGCGGATAGAGCAGTGGGTTCAGGAATGGCAGGCTTGCTTTCCCGGCCTTTGTCCGCGCCTGATTGATGAGAGCCACAATGGCAGCCCATGTCGGCGCGGCCCAGCTAGTTCCACCGATCTGCTGTCCCTGCTGATTCAGGATCACGAGCGCGCCGGTGTTCGGATCCGCAGCGGCTGCAACGTCCGGCACCAGGCGCGTGCTTCCCGCCGTGACGCCCTTGCCGGCTTGCCACGACGGCCGCGCGAATTTCACGCTCTTGCCGCCGCCGCTGCCAGCCCAGCCGGATTCGCTCTTGATCGAGCCGTCCGTGTTGAGGGTCAGCGACGTGCCGCCCACCCCCACGACGCTGGGATCCGACGAGGGGTACTCGTCCTGAAGGACTTCTTTGCCTCGTCGAGAATGCGCTGCAAATCCGCATCGAGCGGCGTGAAGGCGAGCGAGCGGTAAATTCTTGCTAATAGAGCGTCACCGGACAAGACTCTTTTTGCGAAGCGCCGGGGATCGTGACGTGTCCGGTTAAGACTGACGCGGTCGCAGTGGCTCCCTGCTATCGGCGGCGTCGGGGTCGACGTGATAGGTGGTACTCGGCGGTACGGCGAAGTCGATCTAGGGACGAAATGGCGAGTCGAGCATGGCCGTAGCCGAACCGAATGGGAAAATCTGAGCTGAGAGGAGCGCGGGCCGGCGAGCTCAGCTCCCCGACACTCCCGTCGTCAGGTCGAGGGTCCAGCTGGTCGCGCACGTCATCGAGACGGTGGTGCCTTTGATGGTGAGCGGCTGCCAGATGTAGCGCGAGTCCGACAGATTGCCGGAATTCCATCGATCGCCGAGAAACACATAAGTCGTGGTGCTGGTACCGGCCACCGGAAGAATGAACGTCGTCTGTGAATTGCAGGTGTTGGTCCCGGAAGGTGCGAAGCTCTTCCAGGTTGCCCAGGGTCCAGCCAGGGAGCTTGCCGTACTGTATTGATTGTCGTTGGTCGCCCAACCACTCAAATGGGAGCCGAACAGAAAGTAAGTGTCGCCAATTTTGACGGCGGCCGGCGATTCATACTGAGAGAGCGTGGCAACCAGCGATGAAGGCGTGAGGTAGTCATCGGACAGTTGGTAGATCTGCAGCTTGGCATTGGTGCGATCTTCGCTGATGAAGTACGCCGTGGTTCCATCCTGAAAAAGCGTGTCGTCCAGGCTGTCGTGGCCGAGGGGCTTGGAGCTGCCGCGATAGGAATAAGCGCCGCACACGCTGCTACTCGTCGCCACGCCTGCTTTGCGATCCGTGTAGCTCGAATTGTCGACATGCATGTACATGACGAATTGGGAGGTCGAAGCGTTGTAAATCACGTGCGGGCGTTCAATGACTCGATTGGGTCCCAAGTCTCCGCTCGCTTGCCTGGTCAGCACGTTGTTGACGAAGGTCCACGTCTTCAGGTCGGTCGACGAGTAGCACGCGACGTTCTGAAAGGCCGAGCCGTTGGTCTTGTCTTCGCCTAGCAAATAGTAGGTGCCGTCCACCTTGGTGATGCCCTCGCCGTGTGCCTGGATGGCTTTGCCTTGGGTATCGTTCCAGACAGTACCCGGAGAAATGGTCACGGTAATGTCTTTGCCGCCACCGTCCACGGCACTGGTTCCGCCGTTCCCGCCGCCGTCGGCTTTGCCGCCGCCCGCGCCTGCGGTCGCGCCGCCGCTTCCACTGCTTTGGGCGGAAGCCCCGCCACTTCCCGTCGATGCGCCGCCGCTTCCGGCTTTGGTCCCGCCGCCGCCCGACGGGCCACCTCTGCCTGCGGAATTGCCCCCGACGCCAGTGGCCCCGCCTACTGCCTCACGGCCACCACTTCCGATAGCCCCTCCTGAACCTGATCCTCCATTCGCGTCGACCGCGCCGCCACTGCTGGTGACCATTCCTCCAACGCTGACCGAGCCGCCTTGCGCCAGGTGGCCGCCGCTCCCGGATGGAGACGCCGATTGTGAGCAGGCGACGGTGGAAAAGCCGACCAAGCAAAGAATACCGAAGGGATTCCTCATTCCGGGCATGGCCGGAGTCTAACCTGTGGTGGATGGGGCGACGACTCGCTGTTTGCGAGTGTTGCGTCATGATCCCTCGGAAGTACGCCGAAATTGGGAAATTTACGAGATCGAATCACAATGTGCGGGCCGCGCGCGCAATTGAAGTTGTGATGGGTGGGAGAAAAGCGGCAGTGTGAGGTCTGCTCTGGCATGCTTCTGGTCGTCTACTTGCGAAGGAAAATCGTCATGTCGCAAAAGATCCCCTTTGTGAATTCTCCAATTTGTCAGGGACTCTTGGCGATTTGTCTTGCGGCCGGGCTGGGCTGCAGCAGCGGCAGCGCGGACAGTGGTACGGGCGGCTCGGCGTCCGGTGGCAAGGGCTCGGGTGGCTCCTCGTCGACAGGAGGCTCGACCGGCTCTGGCGGGGCCAGCGGCGGCTCCGGCGGCAAGAGCTCCGCAGGCGGCTCTGCCTCGGGGGGTACGACTAGCGCCGGCGGAACGACGTCCGCTGCCGGCGGCAGCGGAGCGGGCGGCGCTACCTCGTCGGGCGGCAGTGGCCAAGCGGGTGGAGTCACGAGCGCGGGCGGTTCCTCCGCGAAAGGTGGCTCGTCCGCCAGCACCGGCGGCACGGGCGCCGGCGGTAGCACCAGCGGCGGCTCGGGCATCGACGCCGGTGGCGGTGGCAGCTCGGGTGGCGCCAAGGCGAGCGACGGCTGCGGCAAGGCGCCTCCCACGTTGAAGAGCGCGACCGTCGGTCAGGCCACACCCGTCAACACCATCTCGGTGGGCGGCGCGAGCCGCCAATTCCTCGTGCGCTGGCCGAGCACCTACAAGAACGATCAGCCGTATCGGCTGCACATGGGCCTGCACGGGTACGGTGGCAACCTCTCGGAAAACGGTAAGGACAACTTCGGGCTGTGGAGCCTTTCGAAGGACACCACCATTTTCGTGACCCTCGCCGCCGTCGGCGGATCCTGGAGTGGCGCTTCGGATCTGCTCTACGCCGATGCGGTGTTAAAGCAGGTCGAGAGCGAGCTGTGCATCGACACCTCGCGGGTCATGTTGGAGGGATTCAGCATGGGTGGAGCTATGTCTTGGTACATCACCGGCTCGCGCCCCGGGGTGTACCGCGCGGTGGTCGGCCACTCGGGCGGTGGCGTGCAAGGGATCCCGACCCTATCGCCCGTCGCCTATTGGGGATCGCTCGGTAGCCAGGAGAGCAGCGACGGTTATAAGACCCAAACCGATCAATTCGCCAAGGCCAACGGCTGCACCATCGAGCCCCTACCCACGACATCCACCGGGAGCGGGACACACGTGTGCACGCCCTATAAGGGCTGTAAGGAAGGCTTCCCGGTCACCTGGTGCTCTTACGACGGTAGTCACGGCTTCCAAGACACGGATTCCGGGTCGTCCACCTCGTGGGTGCCCAAGGCCGTGTGGGACTTCTTGTCTCCGCTTTAGGGCGCCCGCGCTACGGCGCGCTGACTGCACAGCCCGGCTGGCTCGTGCAGTCGGCCACCGAGAGTTGACTGCAAGGTGTCGGCGTCCCGTCGCAGGGCGGGTCGGCCGTCCATTTGCACCCCGGCCCGTTCGCCTGGCACGCGGAAAGGCTTCCGCCTGTACATCCCGACGGATGCCCCGTGCAGGATGGAGCGCTGGACCACGTGCAGGTTGCCGCTACGCAAGTGGCGCTCGTCGTGTAGCCGGAGCAACCCGTGGGCGTGCCCGTGCAGGCCCCTGGGGCGGGTGGATAGGTCACCCAGGCGCACCCGCTCTCGGCGTTGCATGTCGAGCTGGTGACGTTGCGGTCGCAGCTGGCGGGCGTGCCGCCGCAGGTAGCCGTGGCAGTGTTCCACGCGCAACCCGGCTGCGCGGAACAAGCCGAAGAGCTGGCCATCGAGCTGCACGGCAGAGGCGTATTCACGCAATACGAGGTGGTCGGGCTCCAATAGCAGCCAGGCTGGGCTAAGCACGCGGTGGAGCTCGTTGCGCTCGCACATGGAGGAGGGGCAATCGTGCCCGAGCACGCCCCGTTGGTGGACCAGGTACACCCGCCTTCCGCCGCGCAGGTTGTGGCCGCCGAATTGGCGCTGCAGGGCTGCGCCGTCCCGAAACATGCACCGCTGGGGTATCGGCACCCGGGCACCGTCGAACAGAAGCTGAGACTGTACGGGCAAGCCGTGTTGCTCGGCGTGCCCGCGCAATGCGAGCCCGTGCCGCCCTCCATCGCCGCGCCGGAGTCCATGGTTCCGCCGGTGTCCACCGTTCCCAGAGAATCGACGGCGCCGCCATCGACTGCCCCGCCGGTGGTGGTCGTCCCGCCGGTGTTTCTAGTGCCGCTCGTGCCGGTCGTTCCACCGCTGCTGATCTTCCCGCTGGAACCCGTCGTTCCGCCAGTGCTCGGCGTCCCGCTCGACGAGCTCGTGCCTGTCGTTCCGCCAGCCCCGCCACCACCGACGCCGCCTCCCGCCGTTCCGCCCGTGGATTTCGGTGCATCGGCCGCGATCGCACCGTCGTTCCGAGGAGTCTTCGTGCTGCCACCACAGCCGTTGCCGACGAGCGACAGGGTGCTGCCCCAAATGGTCAACAACCAAAGATGACGCGCGATCTTCACCAGACGATTGTCCCCGTGGAAGCTGACCCGATCAATTGGAAAGCCTCCGAAGACTCCAGCGCTGGTGCTCGATCGCACAGTGATGGCCCGACCGAGGGTAGTTTTGGGAGCGCCCGAGCTGAGCCGACTGAGGGTGGTTCCGTCGATCGTTGGCGTCCTTGATTGTAAGTGCAAACGTCCGCGCTGCTGACGCGCAGCTACCCTCAACGAAGATGAAAGAGAGTTCGTCAATTGACCTAGTCGTGGATGTCGTCGATGCAACTTGGGCAGCAGTGGAAAGCGATCCCGCAATTCAGTCGCTGGCCGTACCGTGGGTGGCCATGCGAAACAAGGCCGATGGTTTGGCGGAGAACGGTCGCAAGCTCGACCGCGATGCCCTGCGCGCCCGAGCGCGGCTGAACGTGCAAGACAGCCAGTGTTTTTATGACGCCGGCTTCAACTACGATCCTGGCACGGTCATCGTGCGGCTCCTCGGGTGCGTATCATGCGACGGAACAACCGCCTCAGGCCTACTTGGGTGTCACCTTCATCACTGCGCCGCTTGCGACCATACCGTATTGAATGTCGCTCGCCCAATAGACGCTCGTGGCATCGACCGCAATGCCAAAGGCTTCTCTCGGTCCCAAAGTCGAGGACGGCCTAGAAGCGAGCGTGACAGGCGTCCCTCCGCCCAGTGGAACCTTCATCACGGTGTCATCCCCAGTATTAGCAACATTCGCCCCGCTATTTGTCCAATAGACGCTGGTCGCGTCCGCAGCAATGCGGCGGGGGCCATCCTGGCCGGAAGCGAGAACGACGGCGGTTCCGCCATCAAGCGAAGCCTTCATGACCGTGCTGTTGCCCAGATTCGTCCAATAGACGTTGGTAGAATCGAGCGCAATACCATACGGATTGTTCTGTCCCGCCGCTAGGGTCACGGCGGTGCCTCCGTCAAGAGGAAGCTTCATCACCGTGCCGGGGGAATCGGGGTATCCGCCGTTCGTCCAATAGACACTGGTCGAGTCCACGGCAATACCACTTGGGTATTCCAGGTCGGATGCGAGTGTCGTGGGTGCGTCGCCGCCTCCACCGAGCGAAACCTTCATCACCTTGAAGTCGCCCTTATCGATCCAATAGGCGTTGGTTGCATCGACCACGATGTCTTCGGGATCGTTCAGCCCGGATGCAAGCGTCACGGGTGTGCCTCCATCAAGTGGAACTTTCATCACGGTGCCACCGCCCCCAGTCGTCCAATAGACGCTGGTCGCATCGACTGTAATGCCCCACGCACCATCCCCGGAAGCGAGCGCGACGGCCGAGCCGCCGCCCAGTGGAACCTTCATCACCGTGTCGAAGACGCGTCCAGCCGGACCGCCGCCCAGATTCGTCCAATAGACGCTGGTCGCATCGACCGCAATGCCGTAGGGGCTGCCGGAGGCAAGCTCGAGACTTGTGCGGTCGATTGAGCTCGGCGATGAGCTGCCGCAGGCAGGGACAAAGGCAAAAGCGAAAACAAGAAGCCATTTAATGTTCATTGACATGCTGCCAGCTCCTCAAGATCTGTGTCTTCTCCCTTGCACGTACCGGCATCCACCGAGCCGGCGCTATCGAAAGTCGTATCTGCTCCGCCATTGGATGGGCAAACCGGTTCCGCGATCCTCGCCCAGCCAGGCGGCACCTGCGTGGTCGGAAACTGGAAGATCCTCCCAGTTGCCTGCTGGCGAGCCCACGTGATCATCATCCCGCCGTCCGGCCCGCCCGAAACACAACCTGCGAAGGTCATTGTCGCGCGCCCTTCGCAGAGATCGCCGAACGGAACGCCCCGAATGGAAAAGCAGCCTGCGCTCGTCGTGCAGCTGGCTTCACCACGCTCGGCGCAAGTCTGCTTCACCTCGGCGCTTATGTCTTCAACGGCGGGCGTGTCGCTCGATGGAATATCGGTTCGCGCGACGTCCGCCCCATCGGCATCTGGAGGGCCACTGTCATTCTGGGACGACGAACAAGCCGCGACTGCCACGGCTCCCAATAAGAGTGCCCCTGGCAAGAAGAGAGACTGTTGGCTTTGGCGACTGGCTTTCACGAGGTCCTCTGTTTTCCACATTCAGGATAGTCCTGTCGCAAAGAACGGGCGAGGCGCTCGACAGCCTTTTCGCGTTTGGCGTGTCGTCGATCACAACCGACGATCAGCGCGGCAGTCTGTCGTACGCTACGCGCACCACCTCGGTGCCGTACTTGCG
>CAZTTW010000016.1:0-5262 GCA_964616265.1 uncultured Myxococcales bacterium
CGCCATCGCAGACTTCACCTCCGTTAGCGACAGCGGCACCTACCACCTCGAGGTGCCCGGTGTGGGCCGTTCGGTCAGCTTCCCCATCGGCGAAAGCGTCTACCGCGAAGCCTTCGTCGCGACCATGCTCGGCTTCTACGGCTGGCGCTGCAACACCGCCGTGTCGTTCACGTTCCACGGTCAGAAGTTCGCGCACGACGCTTGCCACATGGACGACGCCCACACCGATTACATCGGAAGCGCGGGCAAGCGCGACGGACAGAAGGGCTGGCACGACGCGGGTGACTACGGCAAGTACACCGTCAACGCGGGCATCACGCTGGGCTCGCTCTTGGCCGCCTGGGAGGAATACGGATCGGCCATCAAGACGTACACGTGGGCCATTCCCGAGTCGGGCGGCGCCCTGCCCGACTTCCTGGCCGAGGTGCGCTGGTAGCTCGAATGGGTGATCAAGATGCAATACTCGGCGACCGACGGACGCGTCTCGCACAAGCTGACCTCGCTTGCCTTCGATGCCCCGTACGACGGTGGCGGCACCGCCATCGATCACTGGGTGATGCCCGAAGAGGATCTCCAGACGCGCTACTTCGTCCCCTCCGGTTCGGCCGCCATCGCGGACTTCGTGGCCATGCTTGCCAAGGCTTCGCGCATCTACCGGCCCTTCGATGCGGCTTTCGCGGACCAGTGCCTGAATGCGGCCAAGGTTTCCTACGCCTACTTGCAAGCCAACACCGCCAACCAAACCGTGACCGATCCGACCACGACAGGAGCGTACACCACGACCGATTCCGACGACCGCCTGTGGGCCGCGGCCGAGATGTGGGAAACCACCGGCGATGCGAGCGCCCTGAACGATTTCGAAACCCGCGCCGCCAAGTTCAACACCGGCACGACGACCTACGTCGATTCCGACTTCGACTGGAGCAACGTCAAGAACCTGGGCATGTACGTCTACCTGTTGTCCCAGCGCGCGGGGCGTACGGCGGCTACGGTGACCGCGATTCAGAAGGCGGCCACCACCGCCGCCGACACCCTGGTCACCAATCGCAACAACAGCGGTTACGGTCGGGCGCTCTCGGGCAAGGCGGGCGCGTACTACTGGGGCTCGAACGGCGCGGTCGCGCGCACCTGCATGTTGCTTCAAGTGGCCAATCGGATCGCGCCCAAGGCCGACTATCTCGACACGTGCGTCGACCAGATCAGTTGGATCTTCGGTCGGAACTATTACAACCGCTCGCAGGTGACCGGGCTCGGCATCAATCCGCCTCTGCATCCGCATCACCGACCCTCGCAAGCCGATGGCATCGATTCCCCGTGGCCGGGTTTGCTGGTCGGCGGCGGCAACAACACCTCCACGCAGGCGGCAGGCAACAAGAACGGTGCGACCAATTGGATCGACGACGTCAACGACTATGAGCTCAACGAGGTGGCCATCAATTGGAACGCCCCGCTGACCTACGCACTGGCCGGCTTTCTCGACCCATCCACCGGGCCGGCAGGCGACGCGGCTGTTCCGCAGGCTGACGCCAACTCCGCTGGCGGCGCGGGCGGAGCCGCCGGTTCGGGTGGGTCGACGAGCTCGGGTGGTTCGCCCGGCTCGGCCACTGGAGGCGCGGGCGGGATCGCCGCCAGCAGTGCCAGTGGAGGCGCGAGTGGCACCGGTGGTGTCTCCGGCTCGGGCGGCGCAAATTCAGGCAGCGGAGCCGCAAGCGGCGGAGATGGAGGCAGCGGCGGCCAGACAAGCAGCAAGCCTTCGTCGGGCAGCGGTTCCAAAGGTTGCGGCTGTACGCTCGGTGCGCCAGCACCGTCCCGTTGGTCGCTCCTCGGCCTAGCCCTTCTCCTGGAAGTCGGCGCTGCCCGGCGCCTGCGCCGCAGGGGCACTTCTACTTAGCGGCCCCACGCCCGTAGTCCCGCACACCGCTCTCGAGCAGCTCGAATGCCCGGTCACAGGTTCGTCGAAGCTTGCGTTTCGTCGCGGTGGAAGCGTCAGCGCGGAGGATCGCGGCGCGGGCGTCCTCCATCAGCATCCGCTCGATGGCGATAACCATGGCCGCGACGGCGCGCGGCTCGGGATCGCCTTTGGCGGCCCTCGTCTCTTCGCCGATCGTCTCCGCAAGGGCCGCCTCGGTCTTGTCGAGCGCCAGCCGGGCGCGAGCGCGCAGAGAGGGGCTGGCCTCAATCGCCCGCACGAAGCGGCCTTCTCCCGCGACGAGGCGTGGAATAGCGTCGGCGTCGATGGCGGCGTGGAACGCGCGGTGCAACGCTTCGGTGATCGACTCGCCCGCCTTGCGCTCACGGACGAAGCGGCAGTGCGCGGCGATGAGATCCCCCTCGTGATCGAAGAAGAGGTCCTCCTTCGTCTCGAAGTAATTGAAGATCGTGGCAACCGAGACCTCCGCCGCGGCGGCGACCTCGGCGACGGTCACGGTGTCGAAGCCCCGCTCGATGAACATCTTCGTTGCGATCTCGGAGATCGACAGACGCGTCTTCGCCTTCTTCCTCTCGCGCAGGCCGGGCTCGTCGTTGGACATCGGTGCCGAGTCTAGTGCCGGTATTCCTAAAGTCACTCGAAGATCGTGTTTGACAAATTATATAGTAACTCTAATATTATTCTCAGTAGAACAACTGCACCATCGGGCTCGAGGCAACATCGCGACCTCTTCTGCGCGTTTCGACGACCTGCCGCGTGGCTGGAATCGCGGCCCTGTGGGGCGCGCATCAACTCCGTTCATGAACAAACCTCTTATCGTCATCTTCACTGCCATTGGTCTCGACGCCCTCGGGATCGGCCTGATCTTTCCGATTCTGCCGCGACTTCTCGAGGACATCACGCATGTCAACAACGTCGCGCCTTCCATCGGCATCATGACCGCGCTCTACGCGGCGATGCAGTTTGTCTTCGCGCCCGTCCTCGGCGCATGGAGTGACCGGCTAGGCCGACGTCCCGTGCTCCTGGTCTCGCTGGCCGGGGCGACCATCAACTACGTGGTGATGGCGTTCGCTCCGCAGCTCTGGATGCTGCTTATCGGGCGGGCCATTGCCGGATTGAGTGGAGCCAATATTTCGGTCGCGACAGCTTACATCACGGACATTTCTCCGGAGGACAAGCGCGCTCGACGCTTCGGTATCTTCAATGCCATGTTTGGTATCGGCTTTATTATTGGCCCAGTACTTGGCGGCGTACTAGGCGACTATTGGTTAAGGTTACCATTCATCGCTGCTGCTGTACTGAACGCGGGCAACCTACTGCTTGCATGGTTCGTCCTTCCAGAGTCACGCACGCCAAGTCGCAAGAAGGTCGACTTCGCCTCACTCAATCCACTCCGCCCACTGCGCTGGGTTCTTTCGATAAAGAGCCTTAGGCCCGTCGTCGTCAGTTTCCTTCTCTTGAGCGCTACAGGTGAAGCGTACGGCACCTGCTGGGCCTTGTGGGGGCGCGAGGCGTTCCAGTGGAACGGCCTATGGATTGGTCTGTCGCTCGGCATCTTCGGTGTCTGCCAATCGCTCGCACAAGCACTTCTGCCCGGGCCCGCCGTCAGATTGCTCGGCGAGCGAGGCGCGATGTTGACCGGCATCGCCGGGGCCTGTGTGGGACTGACTGTCATGGCCTTCGCGACGCGAGGTTGGCTCGTCGTTGCCATCATGCCGGTCTTTGCCCTGGGTGGTATCGGAGTTCCTGCACTGCAGTCCCTTGCGACCCGCCTGGTCGACGAGAGTCGGCAGGGCCAATTTCAGGGCGTACTTGCATCGGCGGTCAGTTTTGCCTCGATCGTCGGGCCGCTTGCGTTTTCCACCTTCTACGTCGTCGTCCAAAAGCGATGGCCAGGTGCGGTTTGGCTCTCGGTCGTGGTCGTCTATGGGCTCGCAGTCCCTTTGGTCCTCAGTCTGAGGTTTCGCCCAAGGGCCTCACGGTTGCCAAATATTTCTGCGGTCTTCGGAGGTCCAGCCGATACTGTAAGGAGATGAGAACCACCGGAGCCAGAGTCGTCCCTGCGGTCGCATGCGCTGTGTTCGGCCTCTTGGTGGGCTGCGTGGATCGCGGAAGTGGCCAATCGACCGAAGCGGCCAGCAGGCAAGATTCGAGCGAAGGCTCTGGCTTCGGCGGCGTCATGAGCTCTGGGGCCGCCCTTGGATCCGGGAGCGCGACTGGCGGAGGAGGCGTGGCCGGAGGCGATGCGACTAGCGCCGGTGGCGGAATCGGTTCGGGCGGCACGTCGGAGATCGGCACGCAGAATGGCGGCACAGGCGGCGGTGCAGACGGCGGCACTGGAGGAGAGCTCGACGCGGGCGGCACGGGAGGCGTCGGAGGCGGCCCGGTCGGCTCGGATCGCTGCGATGTCGGCATCGCCGATCCTGCATCACCACCCAAGGTTCTGTCCCTGACCGGCAGCCTGAGCACACACGATCCGTCAGCTATCGCGGCGGACAACATGTACTACCTCTTTTACACGGGTCTGGGCGCCGAGACCTCCACCAACTTGACCGCGTGGAAATCCGCCAGCAGTCCTTTCCCAACGCCGGCCTGGCTCAGCAGTGCCATTGCGGGCGTCAGCAATCTGTGGGCACCCGACATTTCACAGTTCGCGGGCAAGTACCACCTCTACTATGCCGGCTCGACCTTCGGCTCGAACAAGTCCTGTATCGGTCACGCCACCCGTGATTCACTCGCCGCGGGCGCGTGGATCGACGACGGAGCTGCCACCATCTGCTCCAACGTGAACAGCAGCGACAATTGGAACGCCATCGATCCCAACCTGGTGGTCGATACGAACGGAAAGGCGTGGCTGGTTTTGGGCAGCTTCTGGAGCGGGATCCAAATCGTCCAACTCGACAACGCCGGCAAACGGATGGGGTCCGCGGTGACGACCGTCGCCAGCCGTCCCAGCAATGGCGGCGCCTTGGAAGCGCCCTTTATGGTCAGGCGCTGCGGTTACTACTATCTGTTCATGTCCTGGGACACGTGCTGCAAGGGCGCGGACAGCACGTACAACATTCGTGTGGTGCGCGGAACGAGCGTCACGGGTCCCTTCACCGACAAGGCCGGAACAGCCGCGTTGCAGGGGGGAGGAAGCCTGATTGCCGAAGGGAACGCCAGCTTTGCCGGACCGGGCGGACAGTCCGTCATGTTCGTGGGCAACAAGGCGTACTTGGTCTACCACGCCTACGCAAAACCCAGCGGGGCCACCACCCTGCGCATCGCAAACCTCGTGTGGGATGCGGACGGCTGGCCGATTCCCGTCGGACCGTAAAGGCATTTCGCGC
>CAZTTW010000016.1:5362-17031 GCA_964616265.1 uncultured Myxococcales bacterium
GCCTCGCCTATTATTGTGGCGATGAACAAGGGTTTGGTCATCGCTTTCATAGGCTTGGCGGGACTGGCTTCATCGTGCTCGCCGAGCGACAGAGGTGTGCGGCCTGTCGACGCTGGAACGAGTAATGCGGTCGACGTCTCCGCCGATGCGTGCACGCTGGTGGCCAACCGGACCTTCATGGCAACGCAGATGATGGCATGCGGGCTGCTCGTCCCGGGACAGTCTTCGGGCTGCTACTGGACCCTCGCGTTCACGGACAACGGAGCCGAGCGCCGGGTCACCTGGCACCACTTAGACTTGGTCGAGACGCTCACCTACCAATGCGATGGCCCGACGATATCCGCCTTCCGGCAGGGCCTGTCGGCTCCCGTTTACAGCGGGGTCTACGATTTCACGACCGGGGCGATCGATTGGGACGGCCTCGACTACGTGGCTTCGGCGACGCACTCAGGCAGCGCCGGTAGCCAGTAACAGCTTCGCTCAAGTCAATTCCCGTAGCCGGCAGCGACGATATTGGCTTGCACGGCGTTGTCAGTCGCATTCGATGCGTAGCCGGTAGTGATGCAACCCTCGAAGAAGATGCCCGTGGACCAGGCACTGTGATCGCCGCCGATTCCAAGAATGATCCCGCCCTGCTTCCGCATGGGATTGTAGCCTTTGTAGCATGCTCCAAAAGCCGGGCGCGCTCCCTCGTACATGGTCTTCAGTGCGCCTGACTGTGCATCGCCGCCCTTGATTGCAAAGCCTCCAGCCTGTCCCTTGACAATGGCCGTGACATATTCCGAGGTAAGCGATGTGTTTCCGTCGTTCGGCGACGCACTGCCTGGCCAAAGACCGTCCTCCAGATCAGCCATGATCCACGGGCCACTGCCGGCCCCCCTTCCCCATTCTGTGGAGTTGCCCCAGTAGATGGCTTCCATGGATCCGTCGCAATCGTCCTTGTTGTCCGTTTCGGCGTTTCCGTAATCGAAGCAACACTTGCTGTTATAGACTCTGCCGCTCGTCACCATGTACATCGATTCGGGATCATCGGCCTTGGCCAGGTCCGTAGCGCCGTTGTTTCGATAACCCATGCCAGCCTCGATGTAGACAGCGTAGACCGGATGACCACCGACGTTCAGCTTGAGCTTGGTGGCATCTGCTGGAGGAGACGGTGCCTGGACCGCTTCGCCCCCTGGCGCTGGGATCAAGTGATTGGCCTTCGGAGACTGGTCATAGATCTTCGAGATCGTGCAGGTCGTATTCGCACAAAACGTATCTTGCAGCGCCGAGTCCGCGAAGCCCCCGGCGGCCAAGACCGGGATGTCCTTCACCGCATTGTCCGATTTACGCTGAACCTGGTAAAGGCTCCCATTGAACGCGGCATACAGAGCTCGTACAGAACTATGTGCCGCAACACAAGGCGTATTGCCGGCCAAGTAGATGTCGCAGGGGCCCTGTACGGGCACAGTCGAGCCACCAGAGCCGAGAACGCCGCCAGCTCCGGTCGAGCCGCTCGCGCCCGACCCGCCGCCAGCGCCCGACCCGCCGCCCGATCCGGTGATTCCACCTCCCGCCCCGCCGAAAGCCGACCCAGCTTTGCCACCGGAAACACTCTGTCCAACCATGCCTCCGGCTGCGCTGGCGCCTCCGGAGCCGATCTGCCCGCCGGTGGTAACCCCACCCTCGGACACCACACCGCCCGCGCTGCCGGTCGCTACTCTACCGCCGGTCCCTGATGCTCCTCCAGAGGCCGTAGCCACGCCGGACGTCGTGATTCCGCCCGAGCCCGAGCGACCGCCGCTCGCACTTCCACCATTGGCCACCGATGTCGAACCTCCAGTGCCGCTCCCACTTGGGCTGGTCACATTGGAGCAGGAAACGAGCATCGCGAGAAAGCCCGCCGCCATAAACGCACGCAAGACGCTCTTCATTTTTGGGGATGGAGGGTACCATTCCGGTGCGTTTAGGTGCAGGAAAGTTAGGCGGACTTCTCGTCGCCAGCGCTCGTGGATTTCCACGCGCCGGTGCTCGGCTCAACCGAAGCATCTGGATGCGTTTCACACATATGTGTGAAACAGTGCCGAAATATTCAATTGACACCTGTCGAGCCCGACGACCCATACTGTGTCAACACCTAGGTCTAGGACGTCACCGCGTCTATGGCTGCCAGCGCAACGCGGAGTGCTCACTCCTGGGCCGAACATGGTACTGGCACGAAACAGGTGCCGTGCTAGCTTGCCTGGCTCTGGAGGAGTGATGGCGGACAGCAGCGCGAGCGAAGCAACGGACGAATTCATCCGCACCGCTTTCGAGCGATGTCCGTCGGGCCTGATTGTCGTCGATCGCTTCGGCATCATCACTGTCGTCAATCAGGAAGTCGAAAATCTGTTTGGCTATACGCGATCCGATCTCGTCGGCAAGTCCGTCGAGATGCTGGTACCCGGCAGCTTTGCAGCGGCGCACGCCGGCCTCCGCGAGCAGTACACGCAGCACCCGACCGCACGTCGTATGGGCGCCGGCCGCGAGCTTTCGGCGCGCCACAAAGATGGCCGAGAGATTCCGGTCGAGATTGGACTGTCACCCATCGCGACGCCCGAGGGCGTCTTCGTCTTGGGCACCATCGTCGACGTGCGTGAGCGGCGTGCGCTCGAGCAGCAGCTGCGCCAAACCCACAAGCTCGAAGCCATCGGCACCTTGGCGAGTGGCATCGCGCATGACTTCAACAACATCTTGCTTGGCATCAGCGGTTATGCAGAATTGGCTCGCGAATCGGCGAAGTCCTTGCCGTCGGTGGTCGAGGATCTGAGTGTGGTCATCGACACGGCCAAGCGCGGGCGCGACCTCGTCAACCGAATCCTGTATTTCACGCGCAAGTCGCAGCCGTCACGTGGACCCATCAGACTCGAAACACCGGTGCACGAAGCGATTCAATTGCTGCGTGCCACGTTGCCGCCCAACATCGAGATCCGCGAAGGCTTCGACAGCAGCACGCCAGCGGTAGTCGCCGACGGAAACGAGTTGCACCAAATCGCGATGAACTTGGCCACGAACGCCGCCTACGCCATGAAAGGCCACGGCGGCGTGCTCGAGATTCGCGTCAGTCCCGTCGCCGTGACACCAGCCTTCGCCGAGGCACACGAGAGCATGCATGCAGGGCTGCATGTGCGCTTTAGCGTCTCCGATACGGGCGTCGGAATTGCCGAAGGCGCGATTGCTCATATCTTCGATCCGTTTTTCACGACCAAACCGCAGGGCGAAGGCACCGGGCTTGGGCTTTCGGTGATCCGGAACATCGTGCGTTCGCTCGGTGGTGCCATCGACGTCACAAGCCGGCTTGGCGAGGGCACGCGTTTCGACGTGTATGTGCCGGCAGCGCCGGTGGCGAGCTCGCCATTGGCGGCGACACGAGAATCGGACTTGCACCTGCAACGGATTTTGCTGGTCGAGGACGAACCACGCCTGGCCAATCTTGGGCGGCGCGTTCTCGAGTCGGCGGGCTACGACGTCACCGTCCACACGTCGAGCTTACAAGCTCTCGAAGAATTCCGTGCAGACTCGGCACGCTTCGATCTCCTGATTACCGACAATACCATGCCGCACATGACCGGGCTCGAGCTGGTTGAAAAGGCGCTCGTCCTTCGCGCAAACATTCCGGTGCTGATGATCTCGGGCATCGGTGAATCGATGTCCATGGACGAGCTCAAGAAGCGCGGCGTGCGGCGGCTGTTGCCCAAGCCGTACGACTCGGCCGACCTCAAGTCCACCGTGCGCGAGATCCTGGCTGAAGAGTCCTAGCGTCCGTTCGTTCGCCTAGCGGGCTCGTTGCAACGCTGCCGCGCCGCCGTCGATGCAGTCACCGTCCGACGCCTTCTGAACGCTGGCAGACATGCGATCACAATCCGACGGATAGGTCTTGCCGTCGCACCTGGGCACAAAATGCCCTGCTCGCCGTCGACACGACGGCCAAGACCCGTACCCTCACGCCCACGTACTACGTCTTTCACCATCTCTCGCAGTTCGTCGTTCCGGGTGCGAAGGTCGTCGGCACGACCGGAGGCGATGCCCTCGCGTTCAAGAATCCCGACGGCAGCGTCGTTGCGGTCGCCTACAATTCCGGGGCGGCCAAGACGATGATCGTGGCAATCGTGTCCGCGGCTTCGCCGGTGCGCTCTTCTACCAGATTGCGGTAGGCGTGCCGAGGCAGCGAGACGCTCCCTCTATTGAGTCATAAGACTGTTCTGCGTGACCTGCACGCGACTGTCCTTGCAAAGCGTGCAGTCCGCTCCGTAGAACATCTTGCGATTCGCGGTGTCGCCCATCAGGTGGACGCGGAACCAGGCTGTAAAGCCGAAGATATCGGGCCCCTTGGCTCCGTTTTGGTAAAGCCAGCCGCCGTGATCAGACGCCAAGTTGTCGACCAAGATAGCCGGCTCGGTGGTGATGGACGCGTAGACCTTCTGGATGGTGTCGCAGGGAACGACTGTGTCTTTCCCGCCGCAGAACCACAGCGAAGGGCCGTGAATGCCGGCATTGGCGGACGCGCCCGAAACCGTAGCGATCGCGGTGATGCGAGGATCCGAAGCCGCTTTGCTCGTCGAGAATCCGCCCTCCGAGTGCCCGAGCGCACCGATGTGCCCCGTATCGAGGCGATGGTAATAGGGGCTGGTCGGATCGTCCTCTTGCTGGATCAGCCAGTTCAAACCGACAATCGTCGGCAGAGGATCCCCCTGCGAAGTAATCGTACTGAGCGACGCGATTACCACGAACCCGTGGGAGGCGAGCTGATCCATCAACATGAGGTAGCTGCCGCAATACTGTCCGTTGGCGGTGACACACAGCGGAGGATTCGGCTCCGGGTTGTCCGTGTGACCGTTCGCCCACACGAGGATGGGATGGCAGTAGCCCCCTTGCGCGAGATCCTTGGGCCGATAGACGTTGAATCGTTGTTGCGTGTTCCCGTACACCGGATCGGGTACGACCCCGGCAAGCGGCCCCACGTTCTTATCGGCGACGACTTCGAACGGCCCAGCAACCGTGGGATCGGCAGTCGGCCAAGTATTACCGACACAGCTGCTCGCCACGCCACCGTCAATGCCGGGCGTTCCACCGGTTTGCCCCACACTCCCACCGCTATTGGCACCTCCCCCTTGGCCGGCAGTCGCACCAGCCTGGCCCGCACCGCCCGCTTGGGCCGCGCCACCGCTCCCGCTCAAGCCACCGGTACCGGTCGAGCCGCCCGCTCCCGCGCTCTTGCCGCCAGTGCTGGTCGTTCCCCCGGCTCCCGCGCTTGTTCCACCGGTTCCTGTCGTGCCACCGGTGCTTGTCGTGCCTCCAGTGCCGGTCTTGCCACCCGTTCCCGCGCTTGTTCCGCCGGCGCCTGTCGCACCGCCTTGCCCCTGATGCTCGCCGCCCGTTCCAGAGCTACCTTGACCACTGCCTGAGCTGCTGCAGCCGGCAGCCAATACCAGCGCACAGACAACGGCGGTCATTCCATGCTGATCAACGCGACGAAGGTAGTTCATCGGGGGCCCTCCTTGAAATCCAATTGGTGCGACGGTCCGCAGCAGCGATGCCGGCTAGCCTCCCACGGATGACGGTCCAACTCAATCCAGAATCTATCGCCTGCTGTCCCAGTGTTTACTTCGGACCTGCGCCCGTGATCTTGCGACCTTCGAGCGTGACTTCCCAGCCGAGACCTTTTCGACTCAGCTCGGCGGTGTAGACCGAGTCGCGCGCAATCTGGCGCGAGACCAGCGTCGCTATCGCCGTCGCGACTGCGAGCGGCAGAACGACGGCGTAATCGCCAGAGAGCTCGAACGCCATCACCGAGGCCAGGAGCGGAGCATGGATCGCGGCGGCGGTGGCGGCTGCCATGCCCACCAAAGCGTAGCTACCGGCCGTCTCCACCGGCACGCCGAGCACAGAAAGGGCGTGGCCGTAGAGAAACCCTACAGCGCCCCCCAAGAGTAACGTCGGAGTGAACACGCCTCCCGGACTTCCGGACGACACCGATGCCGTCGTGGCGACGGTTTTGCCGACGAGCAAAAGGGCGACGAACCCAATCGTAAAGCGACCATCGAGTAGCGTATTGAGCGGTTCGTAGCCGTTGCCCGCGACCTCGGGCATGAAAGCAATAACGCCTCCGGCGAGCAGCCCGCCGATTGCTGGCCGCCATGGAAGTGGCAAGGTCTGGCGACGAAAACAACGCTCTCCGAACGCCATCAGCTTCATGAAGGCCTGGGTAACCAGCGTGGCAACGAGCCCAAGGCCCGCATACGCCACGAGCTCCCACATGGATCTCATGTGAAAGGCTCGCTGACCGTAGATGGGGCCCGCGCCGGCGACTGCGCGCACCAGGGCAACGGCTATCGCCGTCGCGAGCAGGGAAGGCAATATGGCATCGAGCGCGACGACGCCCGTCACCACCTCGATCACGAACAAGATGGCAGCGAATGGCGTGTTGTACGCCGATGCGAAGCCCGCCGCCGTTCCGGCAGCGATGAGCAATCGGATCCGCTCGGACGACAGCCCCAGTCGTTGTCCGACGAGAGTTCCGGCAGCGCCACCGAATTGAATCAGCGGACCTTCGCGTCCGAGAGAGCCGCCGGTGGCGATCGCGAAGAACGACGCCGACGACTTCAACAGGGTCACCGGCATAGACAGATGCACGCGCCCTAAGACCACGGCCTCCATGACATCGCCGACCCCTTGCCCCATCGCCGTGCGCGCCGTCGCCAGGCCCAGAACGCCGGCGAGCAAGCCGCCGAGCGCCGGCAGAACCAGGCGGAGCCACCAGGGCGCGTTTCGTACCGCCGCGACGATGTCGCCAGCACCGCCGAGAAGTTGAGCAACCGCTCCCAGCAAGGCTCGAAATCCCACCGCAAAGGCCGCCGCAACGACCGCGACCACCACGATCGCCAGCAAGAGCCGCAACTGCCCGCCTACCGTGGACCCCCGCCCGGAGCGCCTGTCGCCGGGCAGGTCCTCTCCACCTCGATTCAACTCGTCTGCTTTTGCTGCCATGGGTCTCGAGACGAGCCAGCCGCTCAGTATCTCTATTACTGCGAAAAGAACTGATCCGAAAGGCTCTGGTGCGACGACGCCGTTCGAAGGCGCTGCCCTCCACGTCGCGGTCGGCAGCTTATTCAACCGGTGGGCATCGTGAAGCTCTACAGCAACGGTGTTCTCGTCACCCTCCCCTCGCCGTTCATCGAGCTTGGCTAGCCGCGCGAAAGTAGGGATCCGTTTGGGTGGGGTACCTCAAAAGATGTGAGCCGCCAAGGCCTTTCCTTGCGTCTTCATCGGGCAGGCCGAGTAGACGGAATTACCGTGACAATTTTCCACTTGTCCTGGCAATCTGAGAAGAGCAAACCTGTTTGGCCGCACGCACGGAGGTAGGACCGCCCATGAAAACGAAGGATTCCTTGAGAAAGTTCTTGCCAGTCGCAATCTTCGGCATTTGCAGCTGGGGATGCACGGTTACCTCCGGCGGCTCAGGCGCAGGCGGTAATTCCGCGTCGAGCAGTGGAGGAACGGGTAGCGGCGGTGCAAGTGCCACAGGTGGGCAAGCGACTTCTGGTGGTAGCGGCGGTGGAAGCTCGTCTGGAGGACACACGGGCTCCGGCGGAGCCACGGCTGCAGGCGGGGCTGCAGGGTCTGGTGGCGGCCTGGCGGGATCAGGCGGCAGCGCTGGTGCAAACTCGGCTGGTGGCAGCACCGGCTCGGGGGGGGCGACCTCCGCTGGCGGAGCGGCCGCCGGTGGAGCGGCTGCTGGTGGAGCGGCAGGTGCCGGGACAGCGGCCGGAGGCGCGAGCGGTTCGGGAGGTGCAACGGGAGCCGGAGGCACGACGGTCACCACGAAACTGCCTTGCGATATCTACGCAGATGACGGTGGCCCATGTGTTGTGGCCCACAGCACGGTTCGGCGACTCCTGAGTACCTACACAGGACCGCTCTACCAGGTCCGAGTCGGAGGCTCGAACGCTGGCACGGGCGGCACGCTGACGGATATCAAGGCAGGCGCGGATGGCTTCGCCGACAGCGCTGCCCAGGACACGGCATGCGGCAGCTCGGCATGCACCATCGCGACCATCTACGACCAGTCTGGCAAAGGCAACGATCTGACGCACACTCTTGCCGGAGGTAGCGCTAAGGGAAGTGCGGACGTCGAGGCAGACGCAAAAGCTCTCAAGGTGACGATCTCTGGCCACACGGTTTACGGCGTCCACATCCACGGCGATCCGAACGGCATTGGCTATCGGAACAACAAGCCCAATGGCACTGCAGTCGGCGACGGCCCGGAGACCGAGTACGCGGTCCTGAGCGGCGACTATTTCAACGGTGCGTGCTGCTTCGACTACGGCAACATGGAAACCAATACCCATGACAACGGCGAAGGCACCATGGAAGCAATCTACTTTGGGAATTGCACCTGGTGGGGCCGAGGAGATGGCAACGGCCCGTGGGTGATGGGAGATCTTGAAAACGGTCTTTGGGCCGGCGATGCAAGCCCCTACTCTGGCAACAAGTCACTCTCGTCGACCCTGAAGTACATCACGGCCTTTTTGAAGGGCGATTCGAAGAGCACGACGTTGCCGAACGGCCACTGGGCCATCAAGAGCGGCGATGCCACGACCGGCGCCCTGGCACTACAGTTCGACGGAAAGCGCCCCAGCTCGCGCTACAATCCCATGAGGAAGGAGGGCGCTATCGCCCTCGGGACGGGTGGCGACAACAGCAACGGCGCGCAAGGGAACTTCTTCGAAGGGATCATGACCGCCAAATTCTCGTCCGACAAAGCCGACGACGCCGTCCAGGCCAACATCATCTCCGTGTATGGGAAGTAGCCCCACTCTTTGCGTACGAAGGGATGGCCGGCTGCCTGGTCATCCCTTGATCCGTCAGAGTTGCGGCGGCGCGGGCGAGTAGCGCCAACCCGCGGCAGGCGTTCGCTCCGTAGCAACGGAGACTCGTGACCCAAGATGAGTCTGGCAGATTCGCACGCCACTCGGGGAACAACCCGTGGCTTGTGCCAGCTCTGACTCTGATCGTAGTTCTCGGGACCGTACTCGCCACGTACTGGCCTGCGCTTTCGGCGCGGGCGCAGTACATGGACGACAAGTTCTACATCGGCACGCCGCTTACCCAGCACCCCAGCTGGGCTTCGATCAAGATCTTCTTTCGCGAAGTCTTCGCCCCGTCGATGGTCAACGGCTACTACCAGCCGCTGGCGTTCGTGTCGGTGATGCTCGACTTCTTGGACCCGGCGGCGGCCCAAAGCCTTCTGCCCTTCCACCGCACGACCCTGCTGCTGCATCTTCTCAACGTTGCGCTCGTCGTGTTTCTGCTGCACGGACTGGTTCGCGGCTGGATTACTGCCGGTTTATTGGCGTTGCTCTACGGATTGCATCCGCTGAACGCCGATGCGGTGTTGTGGATTGCCGAGCGCAAGACGGTCTTGTCCGCATTCTTCGCGCTGTCTTCGCTACTGCTCTACCTGGCCTACGCCAGACGTTCCGAACAGACTGGCCGCGGCGATTGGAAGCGCTATGGCGCTTCACTATTCCTCTATGGATGCGCGCTGCTCTCCAAACCCACGGCCTTGCCCATGGTCGCGGTGCTTTGGATTTTGGACTATTGGCCGCTGGGAAGGTTTGGCCGAAGGACCTTGATCGAAAAGATGCCGTTCGTCGCACTGGCCATTCTTTCCGCCGTGGTGACGGTCGTTTCCCAAGTGCACTCAGGAGAAGCCGGCACGGTGCATTTTATCAAGCTCTTCTACGTGCCGATCACCATCGCGTATGGCGTGGGCTTTTACCTCCTCAAGATCGTTTGGCCGACGGGCCTCGTGTCCGACTATCTCTATCCCCAGCCACTCTCTCTGACGAATGTCGAAGTGCTGGGCAACGCGATCGTTGCGCTGGGTGTAGTCGCCGCCATCGTCCTTTCCATTCGTCGAGGGCGAGCCTGGTTCGCTGGCGGACTGTTCTTCTTCGCCATGCTTCTACCTACCCTGGGCCTCATTCGCTACACGTCATCCATCGCCACCAATCGCTCGATGTATCTGCCGATGGTGGGTTTGCTCTTGCCGCTTCACTGGGCGCTCACTAATTTGTGGCAGAAGGGCGGTGGCGCTCTGAAGGCATCTGCGGCGCGCGTGCTTGTGGGCTGTGTCGGCGCGACATTGGCGATGGCGAGCATCTACGTCACGCGGAACTACGAGTCACACTGGCAGGAAACGGTGACTCTCTTGCGCTACTACCTGTCGCAGCAACCAAGTGATTGGAGGCTGCACACCCGAATGGGCAACGAATGGATCCAGCGCGGCGATCACAGAGCGGCCATTGGAGAATTCAACGAAGCGCTTCGCCTCAATTGGGGCTGGACGGAGAACCATCTGAACGCCGGGCGGGCCTTGTTTACCGTTGGGGACTATGCCGAAGCGGCGCAAGCCTTCTCCGTCGCGCTGGAGCAAACTCCCAATGACTGGCGAGCGCACATGCTCATGGGCATGACTCGGCAGCGCCTAGGAAACTTCGAGGGCTCTCTCCAAGAATTCCAGACCGCGGCTCGGCTTGCTCCCAAGGCAGCGGTGCCGCATTTCAACATCGCCAACATTCTAGCCCAGCAAGGCAAGCTAGATGAAGCAGCGGCGGAGTATCAGGTGACCCTCCGCCTCGATCCGCGCTTAACGGAGGCTCGAAGGGCGCTCGATGAGATTCGGCGACGCGCGCCGGATGGACTCGGCCGTTAGACCAGAAATAGGGCGCAAATTCGTCAAAAATACCGTTTGTGATCGATGCCACGTTTGGCCGCGTCGACAGACGAGAGCTGCCCGTTTTTCCCGAGGAATTGCCGTGACAAGATTCCTGGGTTCGGGCAATCTCATGAACGCCAAACCGCCTATTCGCATGCAAGGAGGCATGCCCCGATGAGAACAAGAATCTTTCAGAGTGAACTCTTGCTGGTCGCAATTCTCGGCACGTGCTCTTGGGGCTGCACCGCCACCTCGGCTCCGACCAACACAGGCGGCAGCGGGGGCGACAGTGCGACTGGCGGCACGAGCGGCGGCACAGGCGGCGCGAGTGGGGGAAAGACGTTTGATTCCTCGAAGCCCCCTTGCGATATCTACGAAGACGACGGCGGTCCCTGCGTAGCTGCCCACAGCACGATTAGGCGGCTCTCGAGCAAGTACAACGGCCCTCTTTACCAAGTCAGGGTCGGAGGCTCGAAGAGCGGAACGGGTGGATCGACGACGGATATCAGCTTTGGCGGCGACGGCTTCGCCGATTCCTCGAAGCAAGACACGGCTTGCGGCAGCGATGCCTGCACCATCTCAATCATCTATGACCAATCCGGCAAAGGCAACGATCTCACCTTTGCTCCCGCGGGCGGTCAGAAGACCACCCCCGACTACGAAGCAAATGCGAAGGCACTCCCGGCGACGATCAACGGCCACAGCGTCTACGGTGTTCACGTGGTGCCCGGAGTTGGCTATCGCAACAACAAGGCCCAGGGCACCGCAACCGGAGACAACGCCCAGACCGCCTATATGGTCGTGGGCGGCACCTTCTCGAACGGCGGATGCTGTTTCGATTACGGAAACGCCGAGACCAACAGTAGGGACAACGGCGAGGGCACGATGGAAGCCGTCTACTTTGGAACTTGCACCATTTGGGGCAAGGGCG
>CAZTTW010000017.1:0-16725 GCA_964616265.1 uncultured Myxococcales bacterium
AAGAAGCGAAACCCTTTCTCGATGCGTGGGTCGCTTTCGAAGCCGGCGCGACAGAGAGCCGACAGTGCCCAGCCTTGAAAGTGCACGGCGGCGATCTTCGCCTTGCCCTTTGGGCCTTCGCCGACGGTCAGATCCGCGATACCGCCGTCGCTCTGCTGTGAGGCCAGGACGAAATCGACGACCTTTTTCAGCTTGTCCGCCAGCGCGCTCTTCTCTTCGACGCGCAGGCCGTAGTCGGCCAATCGGTCGAGGGTGCGCAAGGTTGCCAGGCACTTGGCGAATTTTGGGCTTCCGAGCTCTTTTTCCGTCGTCCGCGGAGCCACACTGCCGTCCTTCTCGATCTTGCGCAGCAACGCCTTGGCTTCGGGGTAGCTGGCAATTTCTTCGGCGGCGGGAGCCTCGCTGTCGTCGATCAGATCGCGACGCACGCGGGCGAGCACACTGGGCGAGCCTTCCCGCAGAAGACGCGGAATGGGATCGCTGGCCAAACGGGCGCGCCAGCCCGAAAGTGCCCGCGGTGGCGGCTGGGCCGGGGGTGCGGGCGGCGCAAACAAACTCGGGCGGTTCATGTCGGCTGCCAAGGTAGCCGCATTATATAGATTTGCAGGCGCTTCGTCCGGTGTTCTTCGCCGCTTTGCGGTTGGCGGCGCCTTCCCGCATCGGGTTGGTGGCCAATTGATGCGTCGCGGATAAACACGCGCCAGCCCAAGTTAGTCTGGCAGGGCGGAAGTCGGAGGGGTACAACATGGAACTGCAATTCGTAGAACTGGTGGGGCTGATTCCATGGATGACAGCGAACGACCGTCAAAAAGGGCCGCCTTCCTCGATCTTCTTCGAGAGGGTTGGGCTTCGCTCCATTTGGATGCTCGATGTCCCGGCGTGGTCGTACCGGCGCCGTTTTCTTCGGAGGGCCATCTGGTTCTGCAGTACGGCCGCGCCATGCCGATTCCCATCACGGATTTGGAAGTTACCGACGCTGGCGTGAGCGCAACGCTGTCCTTTTCGCGCGTGCCACATCGGACCTACGTGCCCTGGGATGCCGTTTACGCAGTCACCTGCACCAATGGTTGCGCGGTTCTCTATCACGAGGACATGCCTGCGGATACTGCAGTGGCCATGCCCAGCGACGGAGGTGCCAGCGAGAGTCAAACTTCCCGTCGTGGTAAGCCGCTTTCGCAAGCCGCCCTTTCGGACGAGGCAGTTTGCTTGCGCCTGGTTCCCGCGGTCGACGACGACGCGATGGCCGCGCCGCTCGCCATCCACCTGCATTCGCGCCGGCGGCGTCCGCAGTTGCGCGTGGTGAAGTAGGAAACGCGTGGGCAGCCGCCGAGCTTTGCTTGGCGCGGACCATCGCGGGCATCGCGGGAAGGTTTGGAAACCCTCAGAGGGTTTCCATCACAATCTTCCTAGCGCTGGCCGCTTTGTCGCGGCTCGGTCACAAGAAGCGTGATGTCTTGCTTGCCAAGCAGCGGGCGCGAACCGCGCACCTCGGTTCGCTGAACGATGCGAAAGCTGTCCGCACGTCGTGACTCGAAGGCTGGTTTCAGCGTATCGAGCGCCGACGGCGGCAGGTTGCGAATCAGCTGTCCATGCAACGCGGCTCCGTCGTCTCGGGTTGCGATACTCACGACCAGGCTCGAGGCCGCGTAGTAAGCGCGCAGGTTTTCGATGAAGCCGCGAAGGTTTTCTGCTCGGGGCGTTTCCGGGCGAACGAGCGAGCCCGCTGCGACTTCGACTTTCAACGCGCGGCCGGCCCACGACGGCGGCACATCCACCGATACCGTCTCGACGGTTTCGACGCCCGCGTAGGGGCGCAACGTCACCTGCAGCGGAACGCGGTCGCCCGCGTGAACTCTGTCACTCGGTGCGGAGACCGCGACGATTTCCGCATGATCGCCGCGAAACTCTACGCGTGCATCCACCTCGATCGTGTCCACTACCGCCGGCGCAAAGGGGTTCCCCAAAAGCTCGGTCAAGGCGCGAATTCCATGCGACATGGCCAACAGACGCGGAAGGACGGTCTCGTGGGTAAAGATCTGGTCGCGCAGGACGATGGGATCGAAGCCGTGCACCCAAATCCGCGTGGTGACATCCGCCAATGCGTCGGTAACGTCGGGTAAGGCAAGGCCAATGGCGGTGGTGACGGCGGTTGTGGCCAGCACCGGAAACAGCCGCCGGTGTCGCGCGATGGTGACCACGAACGGAGGTTTCCGCACGCCTTTGCTTGTCACGTTGATCCGCACCGGCACGCTCCCCGCGCGGCTTCCGAGCACGCCGACGACGCCGGCCTCTGCGTCGTCAGTGACGGTGCCGATTTCCGCGACCGGAGACGACATTTTGAGCGACGAGGCGAGGCTCGGGATGATGGCGTGAATTTCGCCCGACACCATCGGCAGGCTGACCGAGCCGATGCCAAACATGGAATGTCCAAAGGCGAGGATCTGCTTGCCTTCGGCGTAAGTCAGCGTGCCCATCGCCGTGGTGGTCATGTCGCCTTGAATGAGCGCGACGCCTACGGCCGAGCCCGGCACCGGCGCTGCGGCCAACGATTTTGTCGCCGTTGCATTGCCGCCACCTCCGGCGCGGACTGGCTGCAGGCCGAAACCGCGCAGCTCGTCGCCGAGATAGGCCAGCGATGCCTCGGACGCTCCGGCGACCGCCAGGGGAATCGCGACCCGCTGCAAGCTCGGCGCTGCGGCCAAGTTGAGCGTAGGCCGCGTGGGCTCGCTCGGCTCGCTCGCACTCGTCACGGGCGACATCGGATCGCTTGGCGGTCGGTCCGGCCGCGTTCGCAGGGCCAGCATCGATTCGATGGGCGTGACTCCAGCCAAAGGCTCCTTGGCAAAAGACCAACCGTAGGCGATGGCACCCATGAGCTTGCCGTCGACGTAGACCGGGCTGCCGCTCATTCCCGCCGCGATCCCGAGAGCCTCGACGCGCGCATCCTCGGCACGCACCAAGATGATGTCCTGCTTGGGCAAGAAATCCCGCAGCACGGAAACCACGCGGATCTTGAACGGCTCGGGCTTCGTGCCCTGAAACACGGTATAGGCCTCGCCGGTCATCCCCGGCTTGACCTCGGCAAGCGGCAGAATGGTCGCGCCGGCTTGCGCAGATTGCTTCGGCGTCAGCGAAGCCACCAGCGTCAAGAGGCAGAGCCAGGGCTTCAGGCGACGGATCACGATCGTGCAAGGGTAGGAACAGGCCAGGGGTATGTCAAATGGCCGAGACCGAAACCCCCAAAAGGGTTTCCCAATCTTCCCGCGGCGACGAAATGGCCACCGCTTTGCTACCTTGTCCTTGACGGGGGCCATCGGCAAGAGAAGGATCCTCCGTCGATGGTGACTGCTGACGTGTTTGTTTCCGAGCTCGAATTCAAGAACCAAGAATCGTTCCGTGGGCTGCTGGCCTCAGGCTATCTTCCCGCCGTGAACGACGGCGCGAGCGTGGCCGATATGCTGCGCCTCGAGCTCAAGTTCGCCATCGAGTTCATCGAAGCAGCGGCCATCTGGACCGTGGATACAGAATCGCTCGAGCTGAAGATCCTTCTCGGAAGCGAATGCGGCGTGCACGCGCGCCACTATCAGTTGTTGCAGGATCGTCTGGCGGCATTGGGGTTGGCCGCGGGCTCCTACGACCCGCGCCAGGGCGGCTATTCCAAGTTGTTCGCCTTTTTGCGATCGCTTCAGACCGGCGAGGAGCGTCTGGCCACGGGCCTTCTGACCCTCGGCGGTGCGGCGGTAGCGCGGCTCGAAGCTTTGACGGGGATCTGCGAGCAAAGCGCCGACGTGGATACACGTGAGCTCTTGCGCGCCAACCTAATTCCCGACGAGCAACGCCGCGCCGACGAAGGCCGCGAGCGCCTGATCCTCGTCGCCACGGCCGAGGACAGTCAGGCACGCGCTCGGCGCGCCGTCTTTAAGACCATCGAGCTTTTGGGCGAACTCTTCGAGCCCGGCTCGCTTCGCCGCGTGCTCGGTCGGCCTCGCGCAAAGTAGTACCTAGTCCTCCACGTCGCACACCACGACGGTGATGTTGTCGCGGCCGCCGCGCTCGTTGGCCATCTCGATGAACCGGTTGGCTACGGCCTCGCGCTCGCCGGCCATCAGCTCGTCCAGCTCGCCGTCGATGAGATAACCATGCAGTCCGTCCGAGCAGAGCATGAAACGGTCGCCGGGCCGGGTTTCCAAGTCGATGGTGTCGACCTCGACGTAGTCCTGGTGCCCGACCGCGCGGGTGATGACGTTTTTGCCCGGAGCGTTGGCCGCTTCCTCGGCGGTGATGAGGCCGAGCTTCAAGCGGAAATTGACCAGCGTGTGATCTTCCGTCAGCTGCGCGGTCTTGCCGTCGCGAGTGAGGTAGACGCGGCTGTCTCCGACTTGCGCGATGTAGGCCATGGTGCCGCAGATGAGGAGCGACGACAGGGTGCTCGACATGCCTTTTTGCCGCGGGTCGAGCTGGCCCATCCCGAAGACCATGTAGCAGGCCGACTGCACCGCGTTTTCCAGCAGCCGGCGCACCATGTCCGAGTTTGCTTCCGTCGGCTCCTTGACGTGGGCGTCCAAGGTCTTGCGCCAGCGCTTGACCCAGGAGTGAACCAGTTCGACCGACTCGGCGCTCGCCACCTCGCCTTTCGCGTTGCCGCCCACGCCGTCGGCGACGATGTAGAGTCCCAGCTCGTCGTCGAACAACATGCTGTCCTCGTTGTGCGGCCGGCGACGGCCAACATCCGACTTCCCAGACGAGAGAGTTCGCATGCGAATCAATTCATGGTACTACGGATCAGGCCATCTGGGAAAAAGCCAACGAGGTTCTTTTGACCCGCAAGCGTGATAAACTGGGGATCTGATGCCTGACGAGGGAAAGGCGGCAACCGGTTTTCCCTCGCGGTTCGGGCGCTACACGCTGATTCAGCGCCTCGCGACGGGAGGAATGGCCGAGGTCTTCAAAGCGAAGATCGTGTCGGCGCACGGCTTCGAGAAGCTGCTGGTCATCAAGCGCATCCTGCCCAACTTGGCAGCGGACAAGACCTTCGTGTCGATGTTCATCGACGAGGCGAAGCTGACGGCGCAGCTCATCCATCCGAAGATCGTTCAGGTCACGGATTTCGGCGAAGAAAACGGCCAGTACTACATTGCGCTGGAATTCGTCGATGGTTTCGACGGGCTGGCTCTCTTGCGCTTGTCGGCGCAAAAGCACGTGCGTCTGCCCATTCCGATTTGCATGTTCGTGGCGTCGGAGGTGCTGGACGCTCTCGACTATGCCCACAACGCCAAAGACGTCGACGGCAAGCCCATGCACCTCGTTCATCGCGACATCTCGCCCTCGAACGTCTTCATCG
This sequence comes from uncultured Myxococcales bacterium, assembly GCA_964616265.1. GTDB lineage: Bacteria > Myxococcota_A > Polyangia > Fen-1088 > Fen-1088 > Fen-1118. The sequence goes on from CAZTTW010000017.1 coordinate 5,342, forward strand.
CCCGGCGAGGCGACGTGAAGCTGGGCGACTTCGGCATCGCGCATGCGCAAGAGCGGGAGTCGAAAACTCAGGCGGGAACGCTCAAGGGCAAGTACGGCTACATGTCGCCCGAGCAAGTGACGGGCGGCGATCTCGACGGACGCAGCGATCTTTTCGCGGTCGGCATCGTGCTGGCCGAAATGCTCATGGGCAAGCGCCTCTTCAGCGCGCCCAACGACCTCGACGTGCTCCTCATGGTGCGCGACGGGAAACTCGAACGCTGGGAGAAGTACGGCAAGGACATTCCCGCCAAGCTCGACGCGATCGTTCGCAAGGCGCTCTGCAAGAGTCTCGACCAGCGCTTCCAGAGCGCTGCCGAATTCCGCGACGCGCTCGACGATTTGCAGTTCAAGTTCGGCATGCGCGTCGGACCGGCGGACGTGGGAATCCTTGCGGCGGATCTGTTCGACAGCAGCGTGGACGCGCTCGAACGCCTCAAGCAGCACGCGAAGAGATGGGAAATCCGTAGCGAGACGCCAGCGCCCGTCAGCCCGCCGCCGCTGCCACCGCGCGCGAAGCCTGCAAGCGACGAGGCCACGCGTGCGCTCGGTCGCGTCGACGTTCCGGCAGCATCCAGCAAGGTCATGGGCTCGGCGCTCGACGACGCGTTCGCTGGATCCGTGTCGCTCGTGGGCCTCGATCAATTCGACACCGGGCAGTGGCCCGCTGCCTCCAGTAGCTCCGAGCCGGCCTCCAGCCGCTTCTCCGATCCACCACCCGGGCGCCGTTCGCATGCCAGCGGTCTGCGTTCGTTTCCGTCCGCCGATGGCCAGCCAACCGCCCTCGGCGAGCCGCCTGCCGAGGCAGCCGAAATGGTCATCCCGCCGCCGGTGCCCGGCGCTGTGCCCGACAACAGCGGCGATCTCTCGCTCATTTCACCTATGCGAGCCATCGCGGATTTGGCGATCGCCGCAGATACCGGCCTGGTTCGCTTTCAAAGCGGCCAGCGCATCAAGGACGTCTACCTGGTCCGCGGCGCGCCCGAGTCGGTGAACTCGAACATGGGCGGCGACCGTTTTGGCGAGTACTTGGTCACGCGCGGGTTTCTGCGCTCGCCGGATCTCGAGCGCGCCATCGCCGAAATGCCACGCTTCGGCGGCAAGTTCGGTGAGGCGCTGGTCGGGCTCGGCTTCATGCGTCCGCTGGACGTTTTCCGCCTGCTTTCGCAGCATGTGCGCGAGCGTGTGATGGAGCTTTTCGCCTGGACGGAAGGCGCCTTCAACTACTACCGAAGCATGCGCAATCCGCTCGAAGCCTTTCCGCTGGGGCTCAGCAGCTTCGAGATACTGGGCGCCGGCGTTCTAGCTCTGAGCTACGACTTCCTCGCTGCGCACTTCGATCCGCTCATGGACTTCCATCCGCGGGCCATGCCCAATTCGCGCATCAGCCCGGAAGCCTTCCGCCTGGGACCGACCCCGCGCGAGGTGCTCGCGCTTCTCGACGGCAGTATCACGTTGCGAGCCTGGTCCGAGCGCTTCGTTTCCGCTGAGGAGCTCCTGACATTTTATCGCACGCTCTACCTGCTCGTCGAAAGCAGCATGGCGCAGTTCGAGTAGCTTACTCGCTAGCCAGCCGCGCCCAGTCGGGCAACGGCGATTCGAAGTGCAGCGGCGCGTGGCTTGTCGGGTGGACGAGTGACACCGCCCAGGCGTGCAGCCGGAGCCGGCCGTCACAACTTTCATCGGTGTCCCCGTAAGTCATATCACCTCGCACTGGCGTGCCGAGGTAAGCCAAGTGAGCGCGCACCTGGTGGGCGCGGCCGAGCGACAGGTGCGCCTCGACGAGCGACGAGTCGGTACGCGCCTCGAGCAGCGCGATTTCGGTTCGTGCGGGCAAGGGCTCACGGCCGGCGCCGACCTTCACTTTGCTGCCGCGACGGCCTTGGCGACCGATGGGTGCCATCACCACCAGGCTCGACGGCGAGGCGCCGGGCAGGACCAGCTCGGGCAAGCTCGTCGGTGGGAACCTGCCGACCACTTCGGCGCGGTAGATTTTTTCGCAACCGGAAGTGCCCAGGCTTTCACGCAAGCGGTGCCAAACGTCCCGGCTGCGCGCGGCGATAATGACGCCCGAGGTAGGCACGTCCAGACGATGACCGAGGCCGCCTTCGCGCGGATCCAGCGATGCGGACGCGCATTCGGGGAAGCGAGCCACGAGCGCACTCGCCACGCTCGGGCCATCGCCCGCGTGCAGCGGATGCGACGGCACGCCGGCCGGCTTGTCGACGACGACAATCGCGTCGTCTTGGTAAAGCAGCACCAGCGCTACGTCGGGCGTGGGCACGAGAGCAAAGCTTTCGGCGGGCGCTTCACTGAGCGCCACGTGGTCGCCAGGCTCGAGCCGTTTGCCTTTCTTGGCCGCGCGGCCGTTCACACGCACAGAGCCGGCGGCGACCGCGCGGCGACCCGCGGCCACGCTCGAGAGGAGGGCTCGCTGGGCGAGGAAGACGTCCAAGCGGGCACCTGCCTCGGCGGCTTGCACGACAAGCTCGGGCTCGGGAGTATCTTCGTCCACGAGTTTACCGCTTGCCCGACTTCTTGCCGGGCGCAGGCTGGGGTTTGCTTGATTTGCCGCTCGTGCCGTTGCCTTTGCTGGCCGTCTTGACGGGTGCGGGTTTGCCGCCGTGGCTCGACGACGAGCCCTTGCCGAGAATCACCTTGCCGCCTTTGCCATTCGGTTCCTTCATGGCCAGCACCTGCTTGGTCGGCGCGCCTGTGATCTTTCGCGTGATTTCCTTCGGCAACTCGGGCGTGGGCGAGTAGACGACGACTTTTTGCCCTTCGGTTAGCTCGGAAGCAGCGGACAACCGGTTCACGCGGGCCAAGTCGCCGGGAGCCAAGCCGTAGCGTTTGGCAATCTTGGTCAGCGTGTCGCCCGCGCGTGCCGAGTAGAAAAGCCGTGTCTTGCCTCGTCGAGCCGCTTCGAGCTCGAGGAATTCCTCCGAGCCCAGCGTCACCACACGGATCTTGTCCGCGTCCAGCAAGACGACGTTGCTGCGGTCGAAGCCTTCCCGTACGAAGAGCTGCAAAATGAGCTTGGGCTGCAGCTTTGCGTCGGGGTCGACGTTGTTCCACTCGACGATGTTGTCGGGCGTGACGTCGAAGACCGCTGCGACGTCCGCCACGGTGTCACCGTCGCGAGTTCGGTAGAAGACGCGCTCGCGGCCCTGGTAGGCGAAGGCGCGATCAGGAACCGCGACCAAGATCGTGTCGTCGGTTTCGTCCGTCGCTGCCACCGGCGCGGGCACGGCGGGAGCATTTCGGTTGGGCACGAGAATGGTCATGCCACCGCTCAACTCTGCGGTGTCGGTCACGTTGTTTAGACGCTTGAGCTCGCGCGCCGAACAGCCGCGCGCCTTGGCCACATCCTCGAGCGTTTCACCGAAGCGCAAGACCACGGGTTGCAGGCGCTCGTTGGTCTTGGCTTCGACCGCCGCCTTGGCGAAGAGCGCGGCCGAGCCGAGCGGAACCCGCAAGGTGACGGTCGGCCGGTCGGGCGGCACCCGGCCGGCGATGTACTCGGGATTCAGATCCTCGATGACGTCGGGACGGGCACCCGCGGCCCGGGCCAGCGCCGCGAACGAAATGCCCGAAGGAACTTCGACCCGGTCGAACTCCCACGCCGGATCCATGGCGAGGTCGCCGAAGCCAAAGTCCTTGAGGTTGTGGCCCACGATGGCGGCGGCCAAAATCTTGGGCACGTAGAGTGTGGTTTCCCAGGGAAGACCGGCTTCGTGGCGGGCCAGCTCCCAGAAGTCGTTGGTGTTGAAGCGGGCGATGGAGCGCAAAATGGCGCCATAGCCGGCGTTGTAGGCGCCGAATGCCAACGGCCAGCTACCGAAGCGCACGAAGAGATCCTTGAGCAGGCGCGCGGCCGCCTCGGCGGCGCGCTCCGGGTCGCGGCGGGCGTCGACCCAGTGGCTGACTTCCAGTCCATAGGCGCGAGCTGCCCCGGGAATGAACTGCCAAACCCCGCCGGCGCTCTTGTTCGAGGTCGCGCCCGGATCGAAGCCACTTTCGACCATCGCCAAAAAAATGAGATCTTTGGGCAGGCCCTGCTCGTCGAGCTTGCGCTCGATGATGGCGCGGTAGCGGCCCATCCGGCGCAGCCATGTGGTCATGATCGCGCGACCCCTGGTGTCGCTCTTGAAGAACTCCAAGTAGCGGATGACCTGTGGTTCCCAGCGCACCGGCAAGTCGGGTAGCGCCAACCGGCGCATCCAATCCAGGTTCGGCTTGGCCGGCGGCGGGACCGCTGCGCGCTCGGGGCTGCGCAATTCGCGGGGAACATCGCCGCTGCCGCCCCAGCGTCCCGGAAGGCCGGGCGGCAAGTCCTTGGCGCTGTCGTCGGGCCCGGGCAAACCTGGCGGCGCGCCCGCAGTACCCGCTCCGGGCCTCGGAAAAGCCTCTTCCTCGAAGCGGCGCAAGGAGCGCAGCTCGGGCGTTTCGGAAATCTCGTTCTCGTCGAGGGCGACGCCACGAACCGCACGTCGCTCGGCGAAGTTTCCTTTGCTGGGCGATGGTGGGGCCGAAGGTCGCGCGCCCGGCGGCGCCAGCGAGTCGCCGGCCGCAGCCTGACCCGCAGGCACCAAGGCCAGCACGGAGATCCAAGCCGCGGAACGCGAGAGCCGCATGGGGGTGGATCGTAGCGGAAGAGTCGCAGAGCACCAAGAAACCGCATCGGTCCTGGTTTGCTCCGCCCTGCCGCGGGTGCTATAGACAGTGCCGGAGCACGCGCATGGGACTTGGCACTGGCGAAATCATTCTCATCTTCTTGGTGGTCATGGTCGTGTTTGGCGCCAGCAAGTTGCCCCAGCTTGGGGACGGTCTCGGCCGGGCCATCAAGAACTTCAAGCGCGCCGTGAACAGCGCCAACGAAATCGAGGTTTCGGCCAAGAAGCCCGAGATTGACGGCGCCGCCAAGACCGACGGTCAGGCCGCAGCCAAGCCCGGCGACAAGACCCCGTAGTTGCGCGAGGGCCTGTTTTTACGGGGGTCTGCGATAGCGGCGCCCTATGCGGATGGAAAGTGTCTGTATTTGTGCGGTCGTACAAGATCGCCCTTGACGCGCGTTGATGCCGAGGCATGATACCGGCATGACCACACGCACGATCAAGCGCTACTCGAACCGTAAGCTGTACGATACCGTGGAATCGCGCTACGTGACTCTCCAGCAGATCGCTGCCCTGATTCGCAATGGCGACGAGATTCGGGTCATCGACAAGACGACCCAGCAGGATCTTACCGCCGCGACCATGGCGCAGATCATCTTCGAGGAGGAGAAGCGCGGTCCTCGGCTGCCGGTGGAAGGTCTCCGCCGCATCATTCGCAGCGGTCTCCCGGCCACCTAACGCGTTTCTTATCTGTCGGCGCTTGGGCTCCGCTGGAGCCCCAAGCCCGTCACCACAACCGTCCATTCATCCCGGCTAGAACTCGAGACCGGTGCTGAGAGAAAAAGCGCTCTGCTGCCCGCTCTGGTCGACGGCCGGAATCACGTTTTCGTCGCGGCTGTTGCCCGCCAGATAGAGCTCGTACTGGGCAATGATCGCCAGGACGCCGAACTTGAGCTTGGCGCCGCCCATCACACGATAGCGCCTGATGGTATCCTGCGAGGGAAACGCCTTGTTGGCGACGAAGTCATTAGGGGTTCCGCTCTGAGCAGGCGAGCAATGATCGCCCACCGATTGGCCGGGCGACGCTTGGGCAACCGCTGAGGCGTCACACAGCGGCGTGAAATCGATGGGATTTCCGCTGGCCTTGATCAGCAAGAGGCTCCAGCCGCCGAAGGGCTCGATACGCACGGTCTTGAGCACACCGAAGCCTTTCGATAGCAGCACGTCGATCGAGCTCGTCTTGAGGCTGACTTGGTCGGTGCCGGTCAAGTAAGAGACTGCTGCGCGCACCGCCAGCGACGGAAACGGCAAATCGTGGAAGCCCTCGTGCAAGGCGAGCTTGGCGTAGCCCTGCCAGGACAACATCTGCGAATCGAGAAGATTGACCACGCCGCCGCCGAGCTCGAACGACGGGGCGGGAAACCAGATACCCTTGCGCAGAAAAACGCCGACGGTCGTGAGCGTCGAGTCGGGTCGCGCCGAGTTGGGCGATTGCGGTGACACGGCACTGACGCCATTCCAGAAGCTCTTGTCGCTGCTAATGTGCGTAAAGCCCAGCTCGCCGCTCACCGAGAAACCAGCAAAGCCGATGGTGTCCGCAGGCATGGGAATCCGCGGGGCGAGAACGACGCCCAGCTCGGACATGAGGCTGCGGAAGTTACTGCGCCCATCCGAGTCGATCTCCACGCCCGTGATGCGTCCGCTGGCGTCGCGCTGGACCCAGCGGCATTCCTGCGCGCCAAGCGCCGCCGAATAGTCCTGCGGGCACAGATTCCCAAGCTTGAGGTCGTTGCGCCCAGCCAGCGCACTCCCGGCGACGGCCAGCGAGCAGAGCGCGATGCCAATTGCCACGGGCCGGAGGGTTCGTTGCCGAGTCATCCAACTAAGAACGGTATGTGGCTGTGGCAAGCGCTGTCAAGGAAGCGGTACATTGCCGTCACCATGACGGCCGTCGTTGCAGGTGTCCTCATTGCCGGGCTTCTCGCCCTTCTGGCCAGCGTGGCCCTGCTCGTGGGATTCGGCTTCGAACGCTTCGTGGGGACGCGCTACTTGCGCAAAGAACAGAGATCCCCCCTCGTGCGCATCGGCCCCTACGTTGCCATTGCCGTCACGCTCGTCGATTTCTTGGCGGTGCTGGCCACCCGCAATCACCATCGGGCGCTCGAAACAGTCGCGGTCGTGATCCTGCTTGGTGCGCTGCTGGCCACCATCTTGCTGTTTCTGCTGCGGCTGTTTTCGGTCTTCACCACCGTCTCGACGGTCGGCGTGATGCTGGGTGTGGCGTCTCTCGTCGTCGTGCTCGCGGTGACCGGCGGCTTCGAGCGGGAATTTCAGGACAAAGTGCAGGCGGTCAACGCGCACCTCATCGTCACGTCCTACGGGCTCGAGCGCGACGTCGGCGAGGCCGAGCGCGAATCCGAAAAAGTTCGTCAGGAAATGGCTGGCTTCCCCGGGCTTTTGCGCATGGCTCGCTTCAGCTTCACCGCGGGCGAAGTGATGATCGGCAAGGTCGGCGCGAACCTCAAAGGCGTGGACGTGGCCGAAGGTGTGCCCGAGCTGCGCCACGCTCTGGTCGCGGGCTCGGTCGACGACTTGGAAAAGCCCGCGCATTGTCCAAACGTTCCTGCGGACGCCATGGTCGGCCGGCTCATCTTGGGTGCTGATCTGGCCCATCGGGTTCACGCCAAGCTTGGCGATTGCATTCAGGTGCTCGTGCCCTTTTCCGGCGGTTTCGAGTCGACGCCGAGCGCGTACGCTTTCCGCGTGGTGGGCCTTGCCTCGTTTGGTTTTCAGGAATACGACGCTCGCCTGGGTTTCATCTCGCTCGAGGACGCCAAGCGCCTGGGCAACGCCCGCCAATCCATTTTCGGCGTCGAGCTGCGCTTCACCGATCCCATGCTGGCCCTGCGCATGGAAGCGGCCGTGGAAAAGCGGCTCGGCCCTGACCGTCGCATCATCGATTGGCGCACGCTCAACAAGAATCTGTTCACCGCGCTCGCCATGCAAAAGCTCATCATTTCGCTTTTGCTGGTGCTCATCACCGTCGTGGCTGCCTTCAACATTTTGGCGTCGCTCACGCTGGTGGTGCTGTCGAAGGTGCGCGAGGTGGCGATCTTGGCGGCCATGGGCGCGCGCAAGGGATCGCTGCTTCGTTTGTTTTTGGTGTCGGGAAGTATCGTCGGCTTTGTCGGTACCGGCCTCGGGATCGTCTACGGCCTCGCCATGTGCGGCTTGGCGGCGCTCTACGGCTATCCGCTGGATCCCAAGGTGTACCTGATTGCGCATTTGCCGGTTCGCGTGTCGACGAGCGAGATCCTCCTTGTCGCGGGCGCCACGCACATCATCTGTCTGTTGGCAACGCTCTACCCGGCCTGGCGCGCGTCTCGCCAGCGCGTGGTCGAGGGCCTGAAATACGTTTAGATTTCCGGTAGTGCGAACGACTCGGTCGCCGAATCGGCGGCGGGTCGCCTGGCCACTTTCGGCTTACCGACGTAGACGAAGTAGCGCTTGAGCTCGTTGATGGGCTTTTCGAACAAGTGCCACGACAGCATGGCCACGCCGATGGTAATGGCCAGGCCCGCGACGGTGTTCTTGAGATTGAACGTGCCGTAGTGGCTCGCGGACCAACCCAGGCAGTTGGGATGGAAAAGGTAAAGGCCGTAGCTTATCTGCCCGAGGTACGCGAAGGGCCGCAGCGACAGAAAACGCGAGAGCAGCCAGGCCGGCCGCTGCCACAGGGTCAGCACCAACCCGGCGGTGGCCAGGCCGAGGGAGATGGGCCCGAAGGTGGCGAAATAGACGCCGTAGCCGCGCAGCGGTCGGTAGAACTGCGCGATGAATGCGACGAAGAAGAGCGCGCCGACGATGCCGAGAAGGCGCAACCCACGCGCGCCGACGCCCAGGAACTGTCCTTTGCGCTCGATGATGGCCGTCGCGATGCCGAGCCCGAGCAAGTCGAACTGCATGGGCGAGAGCACCCAGAAATCGCGAGCCGAGCCGGTGCGGTAGATGGCCATGCGGGCCAGCGCCACGACCACGATCACGCTGGCAAGTAGCCCAACCAGCGTGCGCGGCTTAACCAACAGAACCACGAGTGGCGCCAGCATGTAGAAATGCTCTTCGACGGCGAGGCTCCAAAAGTGGCCCTCGCGGATGTTGTCCATGCCTACGACAAACGATCGGAAATTGGTCAGGTAACTGAGGTGCCAGAAGAAGCTGTCCTTGGCCACCGGATCCGATCGGCCCGACAATCCCATGAGCAGAGCCAGGATTCCGATGAAGAGGTAGTAGACGGGAAAGATGCGCAGGGCCCGTCGGGCGTAGAACGTCTTGAGCTTGGCCCCGAGACCGAATCCGGGCTCCGTCTTGTCTTTGAGGTCAAGAAGAATGCCGCCGATGAGGAAGCCGGAAAGCACGAAGAAGATGGGCACGCCGAGATAGCCGAAGCGAATGAACGGCAGATTGCCCCACCGGCTCCACTGCAAAGCGTGGAAGAAAAACACCATCAAGAAGGCAAAGAAGCGCAACCCGTCGAGCGCGTGGTTATGGCGCTTTTCGGCCGACGAAATGCTTGCCTGGCGGATGCCTGCCATGGGTTTGTGCGGCACCCTTTTTACATGCTCGCCAGCCGGAATGCACTATCGGGAACGCGACAGGCTGCCCGGTCGCGAGGCGTCGGGACTATGGTTTTGCCTGCGTCTCGTACTTGGACGGGCACTTGGTTTCGATGCGATCCGAGCGCAGCATGCCGTCGTTGCCGAGCACACCGGCCGCGATGACTTCGGCGCCGGGCTTGAACAAATCGGGCGGAATGCCGTGGAAATCGACGTTCATGGTCGCGTGCTCGCGCGGTGCCTTGCTTTCCAGCGTGAAATGGTAGTCGAGCGTGCCGGCTTGGTGGACGAGCGTTCCATTCACGACGTTGCCGTGAACGCGCAAGCGCTTGCCCATCAGTCGATCCTGGCTGGCGCGCGCCTCGTCCACGTGCTTGTAGTACTCGGCACCTTGCCCGAGGGAGGCCCACAGCACGCCGGACACGGCCACCGCCGATACCGCCACAGTCAGGAGAATCTTCCACGCTGCCTTTCGATTGACGGGGGCAGCGGCTTTGCGAGCACCATCAGCCATGCAGAGACTCTAACCGGCCGTGGCCGAGGTGCAAGGAAGAGGATCGCCGTGGGAAAGCGGCTCTGCGCGCGTTTCTACGTTGCGTCCGGTCGCATGGAAGCGAGGTGCTGGAAGTACTGATAGAACATCGCCATGCCGCCCTCTGCCTGGCGCCAGGAAAAGCTCTCGTTGATGGCGTGGTAGCCGTCTTCCGGCAACGAAAGACCAAGCAGCACGACCTCTTTCCCGAGCGCGGCCGCCATCGTAACCACGGCGCCGATCGAGCCGCCTTCGCGGGTCATCGCTGCTCTTAGGCCGAACGTTTCCTGCACCGCTGTGCGCGCCGCTTGCAAAAAAGGACCCTTGGTGTCCGCTAAGTAGGGCTCCAGGGCCGCGTCGAAAGTGACCTCGGCGTCGGGGCACTTCTTGGCCACGAACCGCTTGATGCGAGCGAACACTTCCCTCGGCTTCTGGCCCGGTACGAGGCGGCACGACAGCTTGGCCTCGGCGGTGTGGGGAACGATGGTCTTGACGCCCGGACCGCTGTAGCCGCCGACGATGCCGTGCACCTCGAAGGTCGGGTGAATCATGATGGCTTCGCGCAGGCGAGCGTCGCTGGCAAAGCGCACGCTGCGCAGCCCGTGCGCGTTCTTGAAATTCTTGCCGGAGAAGCCCGCGCGGCCGAGCTCGGTCCGTTCGCTGGCGCTGACTTTGCGGATCCCGCTGTAGAAACCCGGAATCAGGACTTTGCCGGTCCGGGCGTCGTAGCAGCTGGCGATGAGCGCCGCGAGCTCGCCGATGGGATTGCGAGCGGCGCCGCCCGTGGTGCCGGAGTGAACCGCCTTTTCGCCCGTCGTCAAGCGGATGACAAAAGCCAAAAGGCCGCGCAGTCCGACGGGAATAGCCGGCTGCGTGGCGGAGGGCCAAATAGTGTCCGAGACCACGATCGAGTCGGTGCGCAGCTTCCGCGTCTTGACGAGCTCGGCGAGCGCGCCGGCGAAGCTCGGGCTGCCGACTTCCTCTTCGCATTCCCAGAGGAATTGGAAATTGAGCTTCACTTTTGCTGCCAGTGCCAGCCGCGCGGCAAAAAGAGCGGTGAGAGCCGGCCCCTTGTCGTCGGTAGCGCCGCGTCCGTAGTAGCGGTCGCCCATGGCTTGCAGCACGAAGGGATCGGTCTTCCAGCCGTCATCGACCGGGTCCGCGGGCTGCACGTCGAGGTGGTTGTAAATGGTCAGCGTCGGAAAGCTGGGGTCTTGGATGATTTGTCCGAGCACCAGCGGCAGCCCGCGCGTCTCGACGACGTTGGCGTCGGCGCCGCTGTCGCGCAAGTAGGAGCACGCTAGCTCGGCCGTGCGGCGGACGTCGGCGTGGCGTTCGGGCTCCATGCTGACCGAAGGAATGCCGACGAGAGCCGCGAGCTTGTCGGCAAATTCGCCGCGCAGGTTGGCGATTTCGGAGCGAAGGGCGTCGGAGATCGAAGATTTCACGGCGCAGATACTAGCAGCAGATTTCATCCGTGGCGGAACGCCAGGACCCACGCGCCCACGATCAGGGTGACGGTCAATGCCAACGCCAGTCCCTGGCCGACGGTGCGAATCGGCCGCTTGAGCGCGAGCGCCAGCCCGGC
>CAZTTW010000018.1:0-16453 GCA_964616265.1 uncultured Myxococcales bacterium
GGCGTGGTGTGGATGGTCGGCATTGCTGGCACCGCGGCCGTGAAGATCACGTTCCTCAATTTCATCGCCTTGCCCATCACGTTCGGCATCGGCGCCGAGTACGGACTCAACGTCGCGCAACGCTATCGCGACGACCACGATATGATCCGCGCCGTAGGAGCGACGGGAGCGGCCGTCGCGCTGTGCTCGTGGACGACGATCGTCGGCTACGGTTCGCTGCTGGCGGCCAGTAACCGCGCCCTTCGCGGATTCGGCCTGATGGCGATTTTGGGCGAGGTCTCCTGCCTGTCCGCCGCGCTCCTGGCCCTACCTGCCGTCATCCTATGGCGCTCACGCCGCAGGCAGCACGCTCAGTCAACCAAGACCACCTAGTCGCGCAATGCCGCCGTTGAGCACGAACGACAAGAACAACGATCTCGTAGCGCGGGAAATCCCCCGCCTGGTGGCCATCGAGACCACGAATGCGTGCAACGCGAAGTGCGCCTTTTGCCCCAACAGCGTGATGAGCCGCGACCGGCACACCATGTCTGACGAGCTATTTCGCAAAATCGTCGACGACTGCACTCAGTTCCAGCTGAAAGCCATCGAGCCGTTCCTGAACGGCGAGCCTTTCATGGATCCGCAGATTGTTCCGCGGCTGCAGTACATCCGACAAAAGCTGCCCGATACGCAGCTGCGACTGTACACGAATGGCTACGCTCTCACGGACAAGCGCGTCGACGAGCTGCTCGACGTCGGCATCGACCACTTATTCATCAGTCTGAACACTCTCGATGCGGACCAGTATGAAGAGGTGATGGGGCTGCGACTGCAACGCACTCTACGCAACATTGACTACGCCGTCGATCCTCGTCGCAGGAGGCGACTTGCGCGAGACATTACGGTGCGCATGACCCGCACTCCGAAAACTACGCCCAAGGAAGAACGGCGCTTCGCCGCCTATTGCCGCGAAAAGAACGTCAACTGCATGATCGTCGGCCTGTTCAATTACCTGGGCGACGTGCGCAGTCCCCTGCCTGTTCCCAGTTTTCCTTGCGAGCACTTGAACCGTGTCGACGTTCTGTCGAATGGCACTGTCACCTTGTGTTGCATGGATGCCGAGGGCGACTTCAAGTGGGGCGATGCCAGCAAGCAATCCGTGCTCGACATCTACAACGGCAAGGCCGCCCGCGCCTATCGTAGGGCCCATCGAAAAGGCAAGCGACGGACCATCAGGCCGTGCGACACGTGCAATCTGTTCTGGCCGAGCTTCGAACGCTTGTCGTTGCCGCGACGGATTCAGTTCGGCGTAGCTTACGCGTGGTATCACCTGCGCTATTGGCCCTACACGAAACATAAAGCCAGAGCGACGGGATGACAGCTAGTCTTGAACGAGTGCGCGCGCTTTGCGGCCGCCGGCCGGGATGGGCACTGTTCGGACTGTTCGTCTTAGTCAGTCTCGTCACGCGCGGCTTTCTGATGGGCGTCGACATTCTCGACGTCGACGAAGCCATGCACATCGTGGGCTCGTGGGAGCTTCTGCGCGGCAAACACCTCTACGTCGGCTTCGTCGACAACAAGCCTCCGCTTCTTTACGTCTATTACGCCTTCGCCCAACTCGTATTTGGCCGGGGGATGTTGGCGATTCACATTCTCTCGATCTTCGTGACGGTTCCCCTCACGGCACTCGGCGTCGCGGCCTTCTTCCAGTACGACCGGCGCGGTCTATGGGCTGGCGTGGCCTTCTTGATTTTCGGCGCCGCCTATCTCGCCCACGACATGCACTCGGTCAATTGCGAGATGCTGATGCTCTTGCCGGCGACGTGGGCGGTGGCCCTGCTGGGCGACGAGGAGCGCTCAAGGCAAAACCGCCGCTTGTTCGCCAGCGGTCTGCTGCTCGGTATCGCGACGCTCTTCAAGCAACAAGCACTGGCGTGGTTGCCGGCGCTTTGCCTCGTTCCCCTACTCGTCCACGGCAGACGCTGGCAACGCTGGCCGCTGCCGCTCGCGAGTCTTTTGGCTGGCGTCGCGCTGCCGCTCGTGGCGACCTGGGCAGTCTTCGCGGCGTTCGGCGACGTGGAGCCCTTCCTGTATTGGACCGTGCTCTACAATTTCGGCTACGCCCAGCAGCCGATGGAGCTGTCGGAGATAGTGCAGCGGATCGCCAAGTATTTTCTGCCCTTCGTTGCCGCAACCATCGGATTGTGGATCTTGGCTTCTTGCGGTCGGCGCCACCTGCCACGTTATCAATGGATCTTCACTTTCGCGGTCCTTCTGTGCAGCTTTCCAATTGTCTTCGTCGGCTTCCGAATGTACCCGCACTACTTCGTGCCGCTCTACACGCCGCTAGCGCTCGGCGCCGGTCCGGTGCTGGCCAAGCTGATGACTCCGCCCATTTCGCGCTGGGCGAAGCTGACCATTGCCTACGCTCTTGCCAGCCTTTTCTGTTTCAGCGTGGCCAATGGGATTCTTTACCTAAGCGGCCACGAATTTCCTTGGGAAGAGCACAACCCTATCTATCGCAAAGTTGCCGCCGTCCTACAGGCCGACCCATGCCGCGAAAGAGCGACGATTTTCACCTGGGGACCGGGCCCGATGTTCACGTATCCTGCCGACCTCGAGCTCGCCAGCCGCTTCGTCGGTCCGTACTCCACCATCTGCGGCTACGTACCCGGCAACTGGGCCATCCGCTCCGGCCGCGTGAAAGCCAGCGACGTCATCCGCCCCGAGCACTGGGAACAGCTTATGGGCGACCTCGAGAACAGCAAGGCGACCTACATCCTCGATGGCTCGCATACCTTCAAAAATTGGAAGGCATTTCCCCTCGAAAATTATCCGCGGATGATGAATTACTTGGGCGCCCACTACGACATGGTCAGCACCGTCGGAACGGTTCGCATTTTCCGCCGACGAGCGTGCGAGCAACGGATGAAGTAGGTCGCTCAAGCGAGAGGCTCACGAGCGCCAGAGGGTTGGCAAGGAACTTGTATCTGCGCCGAACCAACAACGCCGCTCTCAGCCGCTGCCCAGCCATCATGCGACCTTTCACCCAACTTCGACTGCTGGAAATGCCGATCCCCAGCGCAAAAGTGGTGAAACCCTGTCACCTCCCTACTCTTGAAGTCGAGATCCGATGAAAATCTGTCACCTAACAACCTTCTGGCCCAACCGTTTCGGACATACGCACTACACGGATAACCTCATCGCAGGTATGCGTCAGCATCGGCAAGAGCGACACGACGTCCTGGCCGAATTCGGCTCGGCCGCGGCCGAGACCGAGGCCTATCGCTGCATCCCCTGCTTCAGCCGCAAGGAAGATTACGTGAAGGGCATCGCGGACGAAGCCCGGAAGCTGTCGCCAGATGTAATGATCATCCAGTATTCCAACGATTTGTTTGGTGAGGACAACCGCTTTCCCCGCTTGCTCGCCGAGCTGCGGGCGGCTGGAATCCGCCCCGTCGTCAACACGCATTCGGTATACCCAACGCATTGGAAGACAGGAATACGTCCAGGCGGCACGGCTGCGCATTTCGATCGCGCCATGGCCGCAAGCGCATCGCGCCTGCAAGTACACACGCAGCGAATGCGCCAGGACCTGCTGGACCGCGGAATTCCCGACCATCGTATCGTCGTGATCCCGCACGGAAGCAAGCCGATGGTTCAGCACGATGCCTTGCAAAGCCGCAGGGAATTGGGCTTGCCTGAAAACGCCAAGTTGGTCGTCTTCTTCGGTTTCATCTGGCCCGGCAAAGGCATCGAGTTCCTGCTCAAGGTCTTTGGCAACGTTGCCCGCGAAATTCCGAATGCCTACTTGCTCGTCGCCGGACACACGCGCAAGAACGTCTGGGGATTCTACGTCACGTACTTAAGAATGCGCGCGGCTATGATGGGCCTCGGCGATCGCAGTCGTTTTTGGGGCGAATACGTGAAAGAAGACCGTGTGCCGATTATCTATTCAGCCGCCGACGTCGTCGCCATGCCCTATCGGCAAGACTACAGCTCGGTAAGCGGGGTCGTTCACCAAACGGCCGGCATCGGGAAACTGATGTTGTGCTCTCGAATTGCAAAATTCGACGAGGTCCACGACGTGGACGCGCGTTTGACGGCGCCGTACGGCGACACCGGCGCTTGGACCGCGGCCATGATTCAATTGCTGACCGACTCCGCGCGAGGAGAAAAGATGCGCAGAAGGATTCTCGCATTCGGCGAACAGACGAGTTGGTCGAATGTCGGCCGAAGTTACGTCAAGCTGTGTGAGCAACTCATCGAGGAGAAGGAATCATGCTGATTCGAGGCAAGGCGCCCCTGCGCATCAGTTTTTCCGGCGGCGGCTCGGACGTGTCGCCCTATTGCGACGACCACGGCGGCTGCATCCTTTCGACGACGATCGGCATGCACGCGATGGGCTCGCTCGAAGTCCGCCAGGACAACCAAGTCGCCATCTTTTCCGTCGACTACGACCAGCTTGTCCGGTACGAGTTGCAGAGCGAGATCAACGAGGGCGACAAACTGTCGTTCTTACGAGCAGTCATCAAAAGGCTCAATCCCCCGCGCGGGGTAAACCTGTACATGCAGAGCGATGCGCCGCCAGGAACCGGTCTGGGATCGTCAGGTACGATTTCCGCTCTCATCGTCGGGCTCTTCAATCATGCGTTCAACTTGATGCTCACCAAGTACGACATGGCACGCATCGCTTACCAGGTGGAGCATGACGATCTCGGCCGTGCGGTAGGGCGACAGGATCATTACGCCGCGGTTTTCGGCGGCATGAACTTCATGGAATTCAGCGCACAAGAGCCGACCGTCTATCCTTTGCGCGTCGAGCCCTGGATTCTCGAGGAGCTCGGCTACCACTTGCAGATGTTCTATACGCGCAAGAAGCGCGACTCGAACGACATCGTCGCGTCGCAGGTGGGCTTCTACCGAGAGAAGCGACCGCAAACGATGGACGCCCTCGCCGAAATGAAAACGATTACGCGCGATATGCAGCGAGCACTCCTGCAGGGTCGGTTGAAGCGATTCGGCGAGTTGATCCATGAGGCGTGGTTGAACAAGCAGCGCATGAATCCCAGCACATCGAATCCGTACCTTGGGGAATTGTATGAAGCTGCCCGGCAGAAGGGCGCGGTCGGCGGAAAAATTCTCGGGGCCGGTGGTGGTGGCTTCTTCCTCTTCTTCACTCCGTTTACCAAGAAGGCGGCCGTCGCTGAGGCGCTGCAGAAGCTCGGCGCCCAGTCCATGCCCGTGGTCTTTGATTTCGACGGCATGAAGACCTGGCAGGTCGCCGAACAGAACCTTGGCGAAGAAACGGGAGGCCTATTCTCGCGATGACTCCACCGCTGCCGCCCGCGTTCATCCTTGCAGGAGGCCTCGGCACGCGCCTGGCGTCCATTCTTCCGGATTGCCCAAAGGCGCTCGCCCCGGTTGGGGGTCGGCCGTTCCTGGATATTCTCTTCGACCAGCTCCTTGCGCTTGGAATCGATCGTGTCGTCCTGCTGCTTGGCTCGCGAAGTGCGGCCATCGTGCAGTTCGTTGAAGAACGGACTGAGCGGCGCCGGGGCCAGCCAGACGTGCACGTTCGAACGTCCATCGAGTCGTCACCCCTGGGCACGGGAGGCGCGGTGAAGCTTGCGTCTCGGTTTGCCGACGGACCTTTCTTTCTCCTCAACGGTGACACCTATCTCGACTTCGACGCGGCCGCGCTGACGGCCTGCCATCGAGAAAAGAAGCCCTTGGTTACCTTGGCCGCGTCGGCCCAGCAAGACACCGCGCGCTTCGGTCGACTTGAAGTCTCGGCCGATGGCTTGGTCGTGGGCTTTCGCGAGAAGACCGCTTCGTCGGAGCCGGGACTCATCAACGGCGGTGTGTATCTCATGGAGCCGGCCGTTTTGTCTCTCATCCCCGACGGCCGCGCGGTCTCGCTGGAACAGGAGACTTTTCCAAGCATTCTCGCGCAAGGCGGTCGCATCGCCGCCTTGGCACAGCAGGGCAGTTTCTTCGACATCGGCACGCCCGATAGCTACAAGGCCTTCGCTGCATTCGTCGCCCAAACATCTGGAAGGCACTCATGATCGACATCGAGCAGATTTTTCGCGACTCTTTACAGGCCAGCATCGCCCTCAAACAGCGCGTTCTCGAGACCCAGGCACGCCCCATTGCCCTCGCCGGAGAACTGCTCGTATCCGCCTACAGGGCGGGGCGAAAAGCGATCTTCATGGGCAATGGTGGTAGCGCCGCAGATGCTCAACATTTGGCAGCCGAAATGGAAGGCCGCTTCGCGTTCGAACGACGACCTCTTCCCGCGCTCGCCCTGCATGCCAATGCGTCCACCCTGACCGCGATCGGCAATGACTACGGGTACGAGCACGTCTTTTCGCGGTTGCTGTCCGCCCATGCACAGCCAGGCGACGTTGTCCTTGGGCTCAGTACGAGCGGCACCTCGAAGAATATTGTCGCAGCCGCGGCTCTCAAGGAAAAGCTCGGCGTCAAGCTCATTGCGTTCACGGGTCAAAACGCCTCGGCACTAGCGCCCTTCGCCGACGTGGTCATTGCCGTGCCGTCGACCGAGACGCCTCGAATTCAAGAATGTCATATTACCCTCGGCCACATTCTCTGTCAGTTCGTCGAGAGGAGTCTGTTTCGTCCCGATGCCGACTAACGCTCGTCCAGCACTGTTTGTCGATCGCGACGGAGTGCTCAACGAAGAGGTCAACTATCTGCATGATCCACGCGACCTTGTCCTCATTAAGGGTGTCGGTCGCGTAATCGCGGACTTCAATCGTCTCGGCATTCCGGTTGTCGTCGTTACGAATCAGGCTGGTATTGGCCGTGGTTATTACGACGTCGCTGCCTATGAATCCGTAAACCGTGCCCTGAGTGAAGGCCTCAAGAGGGACCAAGCCGCGATCGACGCGTGGTACTTCTGTCCCCACGCTCCCAATACCGGTTGCCTTTGTCGCAAGCCCCAGCCTGGCATGATTCTGCAAGCGATCGCAGATCTCGGTCTCGACGCCAGCAAGTCGATTCTCGTCGGAGACAAGATCAGCGATCTGGAGGCCGCAACGGCCGCTCATGTCGAAGGCGTCTTGGTGCGCACTGGGTATGGCTCGGAAGAAGAACGCGTGCTTCGGAAGACACAGCCGATTCGGTCGACTCCCGTGCACGATTCCCTTAGCCACGCGCATTCGGCTCTCCGTAGATACTTCGGCTTCCCGACGGTCGACGAGAAGGACCTATGACAGGCAAAAAGTTGCTGCAACTCGTCTGTGTTGCTGCCTCGCTGGCGGCGCTGCTTTGGCTACTTTCGCGGCTCGGTTGGCCAAATATCCTCGGCTCCGCAAAGCAAATCGGCTGGGAAAGCGCCGTCCTCCTCTTCGCGTTCGCGTTGGCCGAGAACATCCTCGATGGTTTGGCGCTGCGAGTGATCCTGGGCCCGTCCTTGAATGTCACGCGCGCTCTGCTCGTGAATGCGGCCGGATCGATGATGAATCTGGTACTGCCATGGGAATCGGGTGAGGTCCTCAAGGGTAGTCTTCTCAAGGGCGACCACGGCTCACAGCGAGCAGTGTCGGGCACGATCATTTGGAATTACATCTTCAAGATCTCACGACCTGCCCTGTCTCTGCTGACCGCCGTTATTGCTCTCTTTCTGTGCCACCACATCAGCGGCGACCTGCTGGCAATCGTGACGGTGGCCAACGTGCTTGCGTTCTTGCCGTATGTCATTCTTCGCGTGGTCATTCGTTTTGGCGCCGCAGAAGGACTTGTGAAGGTCCTGGGCAAGCTGCCCTACATAAAGCGCTCGCCCGACCATTGGATCGCAGTTGCGAGAGATATCGACCGTCAGGTGCGAAGCTTCTGGCGAGAGCGTCCCGTGGCGTATCTCCAGGTTTTCGCGCTTCAGTTCCTTGCGCGCGTGACCGGCTGGCTGAATATCTTCGTCGGGTTCCGCGCTATTGGTTCGCCCCTAAGCTTTGCGGACACCACCTTGATGTACGCGACGATGAACGTTGTCGAGTACGTGATCGCCCTTCTACCAGCACGGGTGGGGATTTCCGAAGGAACTGCCTTCTTCGTGTGCAAGCTTTACGGCTTCAATGCCCCCATCGGCCTCGTCGTATACACCTTCCTGCGAATGCGCAACATCATCGTCTATGGAGTCTTGACTCCGTTCGCCTTTTGGGGCCGAAAGCCAGCGCCAGCGGTCGCCGAGATACCGTCGGCCTAGGTCGATTCAGGCAGCGTCGTTTCCGCCGCGATTCGCGCAAACAATTGCGACTGTCTCAACGCCTGCAGCTCGCTATCGGACTTGGGCACGGCCTTGGCAATCGTACCGTTGTTGCTCCAATGGACCGCATAGGTGTCGCTATGCACGAGCCGCCGCTGCAAGCGATCGATCGTGTGGGGGGTCCGATGGTGGAAGTATTGATACGTCATGGATGGGCCAAGCGGCGAGAAACAGCGTGGCGGCAAAACGTCGACGTCTCCGTACTTCTTCTCGGCGACAAGATCCTGGAGTGTATCCGGCCCGAGCAAGGGATAGCGCTTAGGTCGGTCCGGGTAGCGCTCGGCGATTCTAGCCAGCGCATCTGCAAGAAGTGGATGTCCTACGCGAAAGCCCATCGTCGCATTGTGGATGGCAAGCGTGTACAAGGGCGCCACCATCTGGAAGAGCCAAACCCCGAACGAAACCTTCGAACAAACGTCACGCAGCAGGGTCAAGGGAGCCGTCCGAAAGTAGCGCCAACGGGAATTGCGCTTGTAGGCTTTGCTATCCACCAGGATGTGCTCCTCCGCGACGAAACCGCCGCTCTTGAGGAGAGGATGAAACGGGCGGAGAGCCAGCGTATCCGTGTCGAGATAGATGCCGCCGTGCAAATAGAGGTAGAGCGCGCGAAGCATATCGGAGACGGAACCGTAGTAGTTGCGCTGTTTGAGAAACTCGTTGGCCGCCAACAATTCCTTCGCACATGGAAGACGCGACTCCTCAAGCCAACCTGGAAGGTCGATCAGGACGGGATTGAAACACGGTAGCTCGCGCCGCAATCTCTCGAAGTTCTCGACGCCATCCAGAGCCGCCACGCGGAGCAATCGAATCTCGTCCGGACGGGCACGGCTAGCAACGGCCTTGATGGCCAGATACGCCGTATAGGGGAAAAACACATCATCCCAAACGAAGACGAAACGGTTGGGGATCATGATCAATCGAAGGAAATCCCCACCGTCTCACCGTCGATGCCATCGGGGATGGCCTTGCCAAGCGCTGACAAGATCGACGGGAACAAGTCTACCGTTCGGATTCTCGATCGCGCCCAACGACCATTCGTCAACGCTGGCACGAGCATGTGGTCTCGGTGAAGCCCGCCGTGCGAACCATTGTGTGGTTGGTATTCGAAGCGACCACGCAGGTCGAAGCCATGCCTCGCGCAGACCACCAAGTCGCCAGCTCGGCGCGACGAAAAGAAGCGAACAATCTGCCATGCAGCATCCGGGTATTCCGATGCCGCAGACCAGGCAGCGACGTCATCTCTTCCCATTTCGCCAGGCAGCTCACCGTAGCCGAGAGGATCCTTTCCTTGTCGCGAGAGCCGAATCCGTGGAGTCACCGTGTCCGCTCCCGAGACGACGTCAATGCGCAGGCTGCCCTCTCGGTTGGCCACGATGAAACTGTTAGCGTCTGGGCCACGGTAGATGACGTGCTCAATCGCCTGATGTTCGAGCAAACGCATCTTCAATTGCGCGGCCTGAGAGCTCGCGTCGTCGAAATCGGGTCGCGCTGGCCATCCGTCCTTGCCCTGAACATAAACGTTGGCCATCGAGTTGCCCGAGACCATGACGGCTGCTTGTGCGGCGAAGGCATGTTGCCAAATCTTGGGGTAACAGACGGTTTTCGCGTAGACCTCCGCGACGATCGTGTCGAGATCGATGTGCGAATGCGTAGCGGTTTGGCCATGGTCGGACGAAACCACGATGAGAGTCTCGTCCAATTGACGGCGACGGACCAGCACATCGATGATCCGCTGGAGAGCCCCATCGAAACGACGATAGGCTTCGAAGCTGGGCTCAGACAATGGACCAAACCGGTGTCCGAGCTCGTCGATGGCCGGGAACACCGCATGCACAGAAGTAAATCCGCTCTCGAGGGCACAGATCGCCGCTCTTTCGGCTTGGTCCTCTGAACGGTGCCAATTCCGCGTAACCAGGCTGCGCAAAAACGCCGTGGGCTTGGACCAGCGTGTGCGGCGCGCCGACGCTGGGCAGCCGCGCACGAACCACGTATTGACATCCGCCATATCGGGTACGTGCGCAAAAAGTGTAGTGATCCACTTCGGCACGTCCCGTTCGAGCTTGTAGGCGCGCAGCGGAGCCATGTACGAGCGAGTCCGGCCTAGAAATCGGCCCGTTTTTCCCAGCGGACGTTCGGCCCAACGGATGCCAGGCAGGTTAGCACTGCCCGGGTGGATACCGGCGAGAAGAGGCAGGTGCGCGGGGCCACTAACCGTAGGAAATACTGAAGTAGCCGTGGCAAAGCCACCACGGTCGAAAAAATGGCGTCGCAGTGCCGGCAGCTCCCCTGCTTCCGCCATGCGGCTCATCACGTCGGCCCTGGCGCCGTCGACGAGAAATGCAAGCACTGTCCTCTTTTGCATCGAGCGTGCACACTACCAAAAACCAATGCGCCAAAGTGATTTTCGACGATCACCGCGCTAACCTTCGCCTCATCCAGTCATGAAGATCGCACTCATCGCGTTCTCTCTTCTAGCCTTCTTTTTCCCAAGCGTCGGACACTCGGAAACGTTGCAAGGCCCCGAGGGCGGCCGGCACTTTTCCCTCGGCAAGGATCGCGTGGTTTGCGGCGGGATGCCCGAGGGTTGGATCGCCACCGCCGACCGGCGCTCCGTGCGACCGCCCGAGGTCGCGACATCCGGCAACCGCAGCGTCGAGATTCGCGTCGCCGCCGAGGGAAGCGACTGCCAGCGTTCCACCACCACAGTCACGCTGAATGCGACGGCGGCCTGGCCCGAAATCGATCCCACGAGTGTCAACTTTTACCCAGACGAGGGACGCCTGGATTTCAAGGGATCCCGGCTAGAGCGGGTGCAAGTGCTTTGGCTGGCCGGAAATCGCAGCGGTCAGCAGATCTGCATCACTCCGACCGCGGTGGGAAAAACTCAACAGTGCGTGATACCTCTTGAACGCAAGCTTCCCACCAACGCCGTGCTCGAGTGGCGCCCGGCATTCGCGCAGACGGGCAACGACGTCACCACGTTCGATGGACAAGGAAGGCAGGCCTTCGCCGCGACTTTCACACTCCAGCCGGCCAAGACCGTCCTCGGCCAGATCTTCACCCCCACCGAGTCGCTGGACGTCTCACAAGGCTACGGTCTCGTACCGCTGGCCCATCCAGAAGCCCTGGCCAGCGCCGATTGCACGATCGTCCGCTGCGAGCTCGGCAGCGACGGCATCCAGGTCCGCAGCGTACCGGGGCAAGCAACCCAAATCACGGTAACGGCGCGCCTGTCCCCGCGCTTTGCCATAAGCCATGGCGACCACCTAGAAAGTAGCGCCAGCGCCAGCTTCACCCTGGTGCGATGTCCGCTCGCGCTCGCATCCGGTCCGCCGATCCGCGACGCCGACGAGCCAGAAATCCTGGTGCGCGTGGCCGAACGCTGCCAAAGCGATGTGCGGCTGCACTGGACGGTCGGAACCGAGTCCGCGGAAGTGATCCGGTCGGTGCGCACCAGCGACGGCGATTATGTACTACTGCGCACCGGCCAGCTCGCCGGCGGCAGTGTCACCATCACCGCGACCCGCGCCGACTCGACAGTAAGCGTGGTGGGGACGCTGACCACGCCGACCATGGCGCCGCCGCGCCCGCAAGCGACGTTAGAGCTGCCGGGGCACGGCCCGATCAATTTCATTCCCACGAACCGCGAGGCACGCTGGCTCGTGGGCAGCGTGCCGCATGCGCGCCTGCTACCGCTGGATCTGCCGGGCGCTTACACCTTGCGCGCGGACAAAGATCGTATCTTCATTCGCGGCGAAGGCAGCGCCGGCGGATTCGCCAACTTGCGCATGGCCTACCGCCGCGACGATTTGCCGAAGGGCTTCGACGACGTGAACTTGGCGGTGCTCGCCGAGGCGGTGCAGCGACCTTTGCGCGAGGCCAGCGTTCCCGTGTCCTTTTGGCCCACGGCGGCCAACCAAAATCCCATCGCCGAGTTCCTGTGCGCCGACAAAAAAGGCGCAAGCCACACCATCGAGCCCGGCAAGCCCGCGCGCATCCCCTATACGTCCAGAGAATCGTGCCACGTCATCATCCATCAAGAGAGGATCCTTCCGGAAGACGGACAGCAAGACGTCGTGCTCGACATCGACGTGACAAAAGCCGGCGGCGGCAAGCGCTCGGACGCCAGCATGAGCGAACGGATGGTGCTGCGACCAGGAGGAACCCCGCGCGTCTTCTATTTGAAGGGCGTCACCGAGCAATTCGACCAAATCGCCGTGCGGCTATCCCATGTCGTCGACGAGAACCGCTACGTGCTCGGCACGGGATCCAAACAAACGCCGCCGTCGACCCAGTGGTCGGCCGTCGTCGAGGGCGGACGCATTCGCCTGTACGTCAGCCTGAACGTCCCTGCCGGCCTTTACCGCATGAACGAGCCGGCGGCATCCCTGTCACTCAACTTCGGCGTCCTCGGCCGCCTCACCTGGCTGGGCCGCGACGGCAAAGAAGGATTGCTCGGGCTTGAAACCGGCGTGCTCGGTGCAAGCCTCATCCCGCAGCAATACAATGGCAACCCGGCTTTTCCGCCAACCCTGCTGACCCTGTTTGGCGTCGGTCTGCGCGTGGAAATTGGCCAAGGTGCGGCTGTCGGCGTGCACCTGTGGGGGGCCTACGAATTTCGCAACGAGTACGAATACAGCCCCAACCCATCCGCTTCCCCGGTCATTACGCGAACGGCGACGCACTGGTCGGTGCTTTTCGGACCCAGCATTTCCATAGGCAACGTCGGAACCAATTTATAGGTAGTGGGCACCATCTGCTCCCCTCCCGTCGCCGCTCCCGGCTGCTGTTTGGGTTTCGACGCTCAAGGCGACGACAGGACCGGAAACGGGAGCGAGGCAGATGGCGACGCCGAGACTATCCTTCGTCTTCGTCGCCTTCGTTGGGTTCGTTGTCCCGCGCCCGACGAGACGCCCGCGGGCCAGGCTCGTCGGCCAACAGCTCATCGAGCATTCGATCCATGCCAGCCGAAAAGCCGTCGGCCCGGCGCAGCTCTTCCCGCTCGAACTCTTCGAAGGTCTGGTAAATCCTCTGGTCGCCGTACTTCATGTTCAGGTCTCCTCGATCCCCTGGGCCTCAGGTAAAGACTACATGTAGGTATAAGTAGTACGACATTCACTTCGCCCGTCAAGTTTTCCTGTTTTTCACGTCTTCCATCGTTTCATCCACGGTCGAAGTTGAAATGCTCCCAGACTTGGTGCTAGGAGGGTGCAGCCCAACGCCGGGGCGACGACATTCATGGGCCGGGTCATCGCAGTTGCGAACCAGAAGGGTGGCGTCGGCAAGACGACCACCGCAGTCAACTTAGCGGCGTCACTTGCCGTGGCGGAGAAGCGTGTGCTCATCGTGGACATGGATCCGCAAGGCAACGCCACCTCCGGGCTGGGGCATGCTCGCCAGTTGGCGGGTGCCGAAGGCGGCAGCGTGTACGACGTGCTCATCGGCGGCAGGACCATGGCCGACGTCACGCGCGCCACCGAGCTGCCCTTCCTCAAGCTGGTTCCTTCGGGGCAGGACTTGGCGGGAGCCGAAATCGAGCTCGTGGCCCTGCCTGACCGGGAGATGAAGCTCCGCGATCCTCTGCGCCTAGTCGCGCCCGACTACGACTTCATCATCATTGATACGCCGCCGTCGCTCGGTCTGCTCACTCTCAACGCTCTCTGCGCGGCCGACGGTGTCCTCGTGCCGCTTCAATGCGAATACTACGCACTCGAAGGGCTTTCCGATCTGCGCGCCACCATCGGGCTCGTAGGACGCTCGCTCAATCCCGGACTCGACATCGAAGGCATTCTGCTGTGCATGGTCGACCTTCGGCAGAACCTGACCGAGCAAGTGTCGAACGAAGTGCGCAAACACTTCGGCGGCAAGGTCTACGAAACGCCTATTCCACGCAACGTGCGCCTTTCTGAAGCGCCGTCGTTCGGCAAGCCGATTTTGCTCTACGATGTGGCCTCGAAAGGCGCAAAGAGCTACATGGAAGCGGCACGCGAGTTCCTGACCCGACATACCCGTGCAGCTGAAGGGGAACCGGCGGCATGACGTCGGGAACCAAGCGGCAGGCACTTGGCCGCGGGCTCGCCGCCCTGATCCCGACGGGAGGCGATCCCGCAACCGATGGATCGCCGCGCGCCCCAGCTGGCAATGGCCTGCGCATTCTCGACATCGAAAGCATTCACCCGTCGAGCAAGCAGCCGCGCAAGCATTTCGACGATTCCCGGCTCGACGAGCTGGCCGAATCGATCCGCAGCCAAGGCATCATCCAGCCGCTCGTGGTGCGCGTGCGCGAGGGCGGCGGCTTCGAGCTGGTGGCCGGCGAGCGCCGATGGCGAGCCGCCCAGCGCGCAGGACTGCATCAGGTTCCCGCGGTGGTCCGCGAGGTGGCCGAATCGCAGGCCTTCGAAATGGCGCTGGTTGAGAACCTGCAGCGCGAGGATCTCAATCCCATCGAGGAGGCCGAAGGCTACCAACGGCTCGTCGCCGAATTCGGCTACACGCAGGAATCGCTCTCGGCCCGCGTGGGGAAAGATCGCAGCACGGTGGCCAATGCCCTGCGATTGCTCAAGCTTCCACCAGCGGTGCGCGGCATGGTTGTCGAAGGCCGCCTCAACATGGGCCACGCCCGCGCCTTGCTAGGCCTCGAAAGCGATCCCGCCATCGAGCGCCTGGCTCGCCAGGCCGCCAGCCGCGGACTTTCCGTTCGCCAGGTCGAGGCGCTGGTCAAGCGCGAACGCGAGATCGACGATCGCGCTTCCCCGCCGCCAGCCCCGCAATCGCCGGCAGCGCGCGATCTCGTACATCGCCTGGAACAAGCGCTCGCCACGCGCGTAAAGCTGGTCGAATCCAGCCCCAAGAGCGGACGGCTCGAGGTCTATTACTCGTCGCTGGACGAGCTGGACGCCGTCCTAGCAAAAATTCTGCGCTAGCTTCCTTCGCTGCGCGCTGGTTTCTTTTGTCCGGTCCTGCCACAATCAGACCTGTTCGACCCAACCCACTCTTGCGATGAAGCTCGGCGAAATACTCGTTCAACTGGGAATGCTCACGCCTGAACAGGTGAAGAGCGTCCTTAGTGATCGCAATGCGGTCTGCGGGAAACTGGGCACCCAACTCGTTGAGCGCGGACTGCTGGATGCAGATCAGGTCTCCGAAGCGCTTGGGCGACAGATGAGACTGCCGGCAGCGCTGCAGCGTCACTTCGACAAGGCGGATCCAAACGTGGTCTCCTTGCTCAAGCCCAACCTGGCGGCACGCTACATGGCCATTCCGCTGGTGGCCGCGCGCACCGGTAACAAGCGCATCGTCGTGGCCATGGCGACGCCGCAAGATGTCCTCGTCGTCGACGACGTGTCCTTTGCGCTCGGCGCGCGTATCGAGCCCATGATTGCCTGCGAGCTGGCCATCGTGCGCAACCTCAAACGTTACTACAATCTCGAGGTCAAACTAGCGCGCGCCACCAAGCCCGAGTCGGAGGGCGCCGAGCCCGGGTCGACGCTTTCACGTGAAATCCCATCACTCGCGGGAACGGCGCAGCTCTCGACGCCCGACGGGCTGGCCAGCACGGCCGTCAGCCTCGAAGACGCGGTTCACCGCCTGTCCGTGTGCGAGCACCGCGAACAGATTGCCGACATTCTGCTCGATTTCATGATGCCGCACTTCGCGTGCGGGCTCATCCTGCGCGTGCGCGGCCCGAGAACACAGGTGTGGCGAGGCTACGCGCCAAGCATCGACGCCCGTGCCGTCGAAACCATCGCTTTTCCCACTTCGATGCCGTCCATGTTTCGGACAGCCAAGGAGCGGGCCGTCTCTTTCCGTGGGACGCCGCCGGAAGAAGGCGCGCACCTGCACCAGCAGATCTGGAAGTACATGCGCTGCCCGCCGCCCGCGGACGTGCTGGTGATTCCGGTCGCCATCGGTCAGCGGGTCGTGACCATCATCTACGCGCACGGGAGCGGTGGCGGACGCATGCCGGACGTGGCCGTGCAGGAGTTGCGCGCGCTGTCGGCCGCCGTGGGCAGCACGTTCATCCGCTTGATCCAGCGGGCCAAAGAAGCCCAGCGGTAACCAGGAACAGCGGTCAGCTTCCTGCGCGCAGGATCAGCATGTGCTCGCGCCGAGGACGTCCGGCGAATATCGCTGTGAGCCGGCGGTCGCGCGCCGGGCGGGACTGAAAGGCGCCCGCCACCAGCGCAA
>CAZTTW010000019.1:0-16194 GCA_964616265.1 uncultured Myxococcales bacterium
CTCCTCGACGGTGCAGGCGATCTCCCCGCAATTGCAGGTCATCGATGCTGCCGCCGCGACCATCAAGAAGTATCCGCTGGTCGGTCGCTACGACGGTCTGGCCCAAACGAGCGACGGTCGATTTGCGGTGCTGTACCACACCTCTGCGCAGGCGACGAGCGACAGCGGCCTTTTCAATCCCAACGAGATGACCGTCGTAGACTTCGACACGCCATCGCCGACCTCGGTGCCGCCAAGTGATATTACCCTCACGCCGAAATCCATCCGCAGCCTGGGCGGCAGCCCGCAGCGCATCGAGTTTTCGACGCTCGGCACGTTTCCAAGCGGAAAGCAGCGCCAGGTAGCGGTCGTTCTGTCGCAGAACTACGTGACCATCTTCGACCTCGCCCATCCGGCCGAAGACGAAATCTCGGTTCCGCTATGTGCCGAGAGCACCAACTGTACGTTCAATACAGAGCAGATTCTCTTCGAAGACACGCAAAGCGCCCAGGACAAGAAGGTCAACGTCTACGTGCGCGCCAGCAACGCCAGCGACATCTTTCAAGTCGCTGTTACCGAGATTACTGATCCGCCCAGCGGACCTCCGGTGCTGCATGCCTCACTCTCCTTGCTCAGCGTCGGAGCCATCCCCGATGCCATGGCGCTCTACCAGCTCGCGGATGCGACGAATCCTGGGAGTCCCGTGACCAAGCTCGCGGTGATTTCATCGACGAGCAAAAGACTGGTCATTATCGATCCGACCACTAGCCATACGCTTTCCATCGCTACCGCCATCCCGGTCGACGCCATGGTTCCATTTACCGTAACGACGGCAACGTCTACCAAGACGGAGGCCCTCCTGGTCGACACCCTCTCCGGCAATAAGAGCGTGCTCTTCGCGGATCTCGGACAAGTGGAAACGACCGGTGGCTTGGCCGTCACGGACTACCCGCTCAGCGCTGCCGCCAGCGAGGTCCACGTGATTAACAACGACCTCGTGGTCCTCATGGCCGGCAAATATGCCGCCGGCACCGCCTTCACCGTCATGACATTGTCCAGTCGTTCGTCGACCGACATCGCCGCGAACAGCCAGCTTGGAAGCCCCTATTTCGAAAGCTTCGACGGCTACCCGGCGCGCATGTGGAACGCCTACCAAAGCACAGGTCTCACCTATCTCAATCTGACTGCCGGCACGAGTGGCGCGAGCTTGGTCACCAACTTGGTCTGGCTCGATCAGGGGATTGGCGGGATCCAGGCGTTGGCGAAGCCAGGCCCCGACAGCACGCGCTACCTGGTCGTCAGCCAGCCCGATCCCGACAACGTTGGTAATATTACCTTCGTCAACGCGGATGTCCCCGACCGCGCCACGGCACGCACCGCCTACGGTTTCCTCTACACCAACTACCTTCTGCGAGCTCAGCCATGAAAAATGCCTTCTCCTGCACGGCCACCGTCACGGCCCTCGTCCTATCCAGCGCAGCCGTATTGGCCCAGACCCCGGAGACGTGGCCGTACGCCAGGCTCCAGGCACCGCCACATCGGCCGACCTCGGATTCCCTGCAACCGGAGCTACCCGTGACGTCGTGGGATCCGTTGCGCTTCGCCCTCGCGATCGAAGGACAAACGCGATGGCCGCAAAACGATGCGGCCAAGCGCCTCGCCGGCACCCGATCCCCGACGAGCGGCGGTCTCACAGCCCAAGCGGAGATCTTCCGCCCGACGAACAAGTCAGCCGTCCGAGTCGACCTCGGCTGGACGACCTACTCGGTCTTGAACGCGCAAGACGACGCCAACAACGCTACGTCGAACGAACGGCTGAAGACCAACGTCATCACTGCCGGCCTCTCGGCACGCTACGCCGTTTTTCCGTGGCTTTCGCCCTATGCGCGACTGGCGGGTGGCATCGGCTGGGACAAGCTCCAGGTCGGCGAGGACGCGGGGGCACTGCACGATCGCCAAACCTTCGGCCAGGGCTCGGCGGGAGCCGGCATCATGGTTCGCTCGCCCGGCCTTCGCTTTTGGCAGTCGCTATCCGCACCATTCGTCGGCCTGGTAGCTCAGATTGAGGGCGGCTATACCGTGGCCAGCGGCAGCGACTTTGCGCTTCAGTCGTCGCCGTCCGGCTCTGGAAAGGCCACCATTCCGACGACAACCGTCGCGCTCGGCCACGTCGACCGCAGCGCCCCCTACCTGCGGGTCATGGCTGGCGTCGGATTTTGAAGCTTCCGGCGCGTCGCGCGCTACCGTCACCCACCGCCTACGCGGCATGTGTTTCGCTCGATACGGGCGCGCGCCATCTGTTAGTGTTCGAGGTTGGGCAGTGCTGTTTGCTCCGCTCCAGACGGGGTAACGACCTGCGTTCCGACCATGAAGAAGATCGTCGTCAAAGGCGCGCGCGAGCACAACCTCAAGAACATCGACGTGGAAATCCCGCGCGACAAGCTGGTCGTGCTCACCGGCCTGTCGGGCTCGGGTAAGTCGTCGCTGGCCTTCGATACCATCTACGCCGAAGGACAGCGACGCTATGTCGAGTCGCTCTCGTCGTACGCTCGACAGTTCCTGGAACAAAGGGGCAAACCGGACGTCGACTCCATCGACGGACTCTCGCCGGCCATCGCCATCGAGCAAAAATCGGGTAGCCGCAATCCGCGCTCGAGCGTCGGCACCATTACCGAAATCTACGATTACCTGCGCCTCTTTTGGGCGCGGGCCGGCGAGGTCCACTGCTGGAAGTGTGGTCAGCGCATCTTTTCCCAGACCATTCCGCAGATGGTCGACCGCGTGCTGGCCTTCCCCGAAGGAACGCGCTTTTCCGTGCTGGCGCCGGCGGTACGCGACAAGAAGGGCGACCATGCCGCCGAAATCGCGCGCTTCCGCCAAGAAGGCTTCGTGCGCGCGACGATCGACGGCGAGCTCTACGAGCTTGCCGACGCGCCGGCGCTCGACAAGGCGCAAAAGCATACCATCGAGGTCTTCATTGATCGACTGGTGCGCAAGGCCGGCATCGAGCAGCGGCTATCCGAATCCATCGAGCTTGCCGCCAAGCTGAGCGGCGGCTTGGTGAAAGTATCGCCGCTCGAAGTCGACGACCTTCTGCTGTCGCAGAGGTTCGCTTGCCCGGACTGTGGCGTCGGCATTCCCGAGCTCGGACCCAGCCTGTTTTCGTTCAACAATCCCGCTGGCGCTTGCCCCGCCTGCGATGGCATCGGCGCGACGATGACGTTCGACCCCGAGCTCATCGTCGTATCTCCCGACCTTTCCCTGCGCGAGGGCGCCATCGATCCGTGGGAGCGGCGCAACAGCGCCTTTTTTCAGCAAGTGCTGGATGCAGCCGCGGCAGCCTTCGACATCGACCTTTCCCAGCCGTGGAACAAGCTGCCCGCCGAAAAGCGCAAGCTCGTCTTGGAAGGCTCGAGCGGCAAGGAGATCTCGTTCACGTTCGAGAAGAACGGACGCAAGCACACCCTGAAGAAGGAATTCGAGGGCGTCCTGCCCAATCTGCAGCGCCGTTTCGACGAGTACCAGCGCCGGCGCCGCGAGCAGGGGCGCAACACCGACGAGGATTTCGAAGCCGTCTACGACGAGTTCCATCGCTACATGGCGCATTCTCCGTGCACGGAGTGCGAGGGCACGCGTTTGCGCAAAGAAGCTCGCCACGTGCTCGTTGGCGGCAAGAGCATCGTCGAGGTGACGGCGTTGACCGTCGGTCAGTTGCACGACTTCATTCGCTCGCTCCCCCTGTCCCGCCGCGACTGGCAGGTCTGCCATCGCATCGTGCGCGAAGTGACCGCGCGACTGTCCTTCCTCATCAGCGTGGGCGTGGACTACCTTTCTCTCGACCGATCGGCGGCAACGCTTTCCGGAGGCGAAGGCCAGCGCATTCGTTTGGCGACCCAAATCGGCAGCGGTTTGCAAGGCGTGCTTTACATTCTCGACGAACCCTCCATCGGGCTTCATCAGCGCGACAACGCACGCCTTATCGAGACGCTGGTCAAGTTGCGCGACCTCGGCAACACGGTTCTGGTGGTCGAGCACGACGAAGACACCATCCGCGCCGCCGACTACGTCATCGACATGGGCCCGCGCGCGGGCGAGCTGGGCGGACGCGTGATCGCGGCTGGCACGCCCGAGCAAATCGAAAAGAACGAACAATCGCTGACCGGCGCCTATTTGTCGGGCGCAAAGGCGATTCAGCTTCCGAAGCATCGCCGGCAGGCCAATCAGCGGAGTTTGGTCCTGCGTGGCGCGCGCACCCACAATCTCCAGAATCTGACGGTATCCTTTCCGCTCGGCTTGCTCACCTGTGTGACTGGCGTGTCGGGCTCGGGGAAATCGAGCTTGATCGTGGATACGCTCTTGCCGGTGCTCAAACACCGCTTGAACGGAGCCCGCCAGCCAGAAGCTGACTTCGACGCCATCGAAGGTCTCACCCACATCGACAAGGTCATCGACATCGACCAAGCGCCGATCGGCCGCACGCCCCGATCGAACCCGGCCACCTTCACCGGAATTTTCACGCACATCCGGGATCTGTTCGCGAACCTCCCCGAGTCGAAGGCGCGTGGCTACAAAGCCGGACGGTATTCCTTCAATACGAAAGGCGGCCGCTGCGAGGCCTGCCAGGGCGACGGCATTCTGCGCATCGAAATGCATTTCTTGCCCGACGTCTACGTCGAATGCGAAGCCTGCGGCGGCCGGCGCTACAGCCGGGAGACCCTGGAAGTGAAATACCGGCAGGCCAGCATCGCCGACGTTCTGGACATGACCGTGAGCCAGGCGTGCGGCTTTCTGCAGAACATTCCCAAACTGCAGCAGAAGCTCGAAACGTTGCGCGAGGTCGGCCTCGGCTACATCAAGCTCGGCCAAGCCGCGACGACCTTGTCCGGCGGCGAGGCCCAGCGAATCAAGCTTTCGAAAGAGCTGGTGAAGCGCGCGACCGGGCGCACGATCTACGTTTTCGACGAGCCGACGACTGGCCTTCATTTCGCCGACATCGACCAACTCTTACAGGTACTCGCTCGCCTGGTCGACGCCGGCAACACCATCATCGTCATCGAGCACAACCTCGACGTGATCAAGACCGCCGACTACGTCATCGACCTCGGCCCCGAAGGCGGTCCCGGAGGCGGCCAAATCGTGGCCCAAGGGACCCCCGAAGACGTAGCGAAAGTGGCCGCGAGCCAGACGGGTCGGTTTCTGAGGAAGGTGCTGTAGGGATCAAGGATCTCGGACAAGCTCCAAGCCAGAGTCTTGTGCGAGGCGATGGGGGTGTGCGAGAAGCAGTCCGGTCCGAAGCATCCGTGTCAATACCGATTCCAATGAGCTCATCAAGCGAAGACAGTGTCCTGCATGCGTTCCCTTCGGTCGGAAGGAGCAGCCGGAACGGCTGGCTCCAGACGGGCCTATTCGTAACCATCCTGTTCGCCTATCTTCTTGCGGACGGTCGAACGCCGCCGTACACCGATGCCCAACAGATCTATGGCGTTGCAGAAGCCCTTGTGTATCGGAATTCGATCCAACTGCCGGTAGGCAATGGCACTGGATACGCCAGTCATCCCTTCCTTACATCGGTGATTCATGTCCCGGCGACAGCATTGCGTTGGGCACTAGCGAGGAACAATCCAGAACTCGATAGGCTGCTCAAGCCTTTTGCAAGTCACTTTGCAGGGATAGTTGTTGCGTCACTTGGCTGTCTGATCTTCTTCAGGCTTCTGGTCTATCTTGGCATCTCTGCTTCGGGGGCGAGCCTTGCCACGGCGGTGCTTGCCTTTGGCACATTCTTACCTATCTACGGACGCAGCCCATGGTCGGAGACCAGTCAAGCCACATTCTTCATCGGATTCTATTCCGCCCTCCTGCGCATCCGAGAGTCTCCGCGTTGCAAGACGGCACTCTTCTTTGGTCTGTGGACGGGGTTACTTGTCAACTCGAAGTATCTCTTTGTTGCCGTTCTGCCCGGCGCAATCTTGTTCCTCGCCTACGAGGCTTGGCGAACTCGTAGAATCCGAGAATTCGCAAGAGCAAGCCTTTGGGCCCTGCCCACCGGGCTACCTCTACTAGCTTTGATCCTTTGGTACAACTGGGCCAGAACCGGGACATCGACTGGAACTGGCTACCCGACGGCTACAAATCTGGTCGTCACCGTGTTTCGAGAAAACCTCCTGTTCGGCCTTTGGTCGCAGTTTTTTTCTTTAGGAAAGAACATATTCTTCTACAATCCCCCGCTCGTCCTCGCTGTCTTCGCCCTGCCCTACGTGGCACGAAATCACTCGAAGATACTTTGGGCCCTGATCGTGACCGCAGGACCAGTGCTCATCCTCTACGGGAAATTCGTCTATTGGTCCGGCGATTGGTGTTGGGGACCGCGGTACTTGCTGTTTCTCGTCGCGCCCTTCCTGGTGTTAGCCTGTCTCCATTTCGGTGAATACCATCGCCTCAAGTATCGAATACTGATGGCGGGATGGACTGCGATGTTCTTGGTGGGAGTTTGGGTTCAGATCGCAGGCGCTAGCCAGTATTGGGATCATTACATCCGGGTAAGTAAGATCGTACAGGGTGAGTGGCTGGGTAACCCGAACCGCAGGGGTGCCTATGTGGCCGATAGAAGCGGACAATGCGACCCATGTTTCGAGGATTACTACGCCCGCACCTACACCCCGGCCTTTCAGCCCATCGAGGCGCATTCATGGTTCCTATGGCACCACTTGAAGTCAGACCCATGGCTCGTAGCTGCGAAGGAGATGCCACTGCGCCGTTATACGACGCTGGACTTCGCTATTCTTCGGGAGTGGTACGAGCGACCGCCTTGGGATTGGTGGAAGTTGAACTTCGTTGGCCGCTACAAGGCGACCGGAAATGTCCTATTGGCGATCTTCATCAGCGGCCTGTTCACCGGAATAGGCTTCTTAGGCTACGGCTTACACCGCCGTCGAGATGCAAGCTCCGCCACGGTTGGTCAGGGCTCTACCGATTCGTCATAGCGTCTGCGTTTCCACCCCTCAACCCATAGCAACGCGCCAGTCGCAGCACCGAGAAAGAAGAAGGCGAACAGCAGCTTTCCTGCTGTAGCAAGACGGCCTTTGAAGGCCAGGAACCACCAATCGATGTCGGGCCATGGATACCACCGCCTCGTCACGTCGAGAGGCAAGGATGTGTAGCGGCGCCACGGAGCGTCTTCAATGGCTTTTTCCCACAGATCATTCCTAAGGGCGTGCTTGAGAAGCCAGTAGTTCCCTTCGATTGGCTGGAAGGCCGGCAAATAGGTGTGGCCGTGGAGGTCCTCAAAGCAAGGATCACAATGGTCGCCATGCACCGGCGTGTAGCCACCCGCGCGATTGGGAGTGCCGAGCCACTGTCTCGTCGCGGCCTGCGAGAGGCGGATATAGTGGTCCCAGTAGACTCCAGCTCCCACAAGTTGGACGAAGACGCTTGTCGTCGCGACCACACCGAACGCAAGAAGAGTCAGTTTCTTTCGCCGCGCCAGAATGTCGTCGAGAAAGAGCGCCACTGGAACCATCAAGGTTGGAACCAGGAAGATGATGTATCGAGGCCCCCAGGACCAATCGCCGCCCCAGTTGGAATATTTTCCATAGAGCAGAACCACCGGGCCAGCGGTCGCCAAGACCGCCCACCACCAACGGTCCGGTAGTCTGCTGGTCGACTTGAAGGAGAAGAGCAAGGATGGGTTATAGATAAATAGGCCTTTGCCGAACGAGAAGAAGAGGGAATAGAGGCCCCAGAGTAGCGATTCCTGAAAGGGTTCAACCCCATAGCCTCCGTGAAACAGAGATCCACTCCTTACATAGTTGAACCAGCAAACAGGAACGGCAAAGGGCAACGCTCCGAGAACTTCCCAGCTGGCCCACGTCGCGAACTTGCGCGCTCCCAGCCGGGCCCAGATTTGCGTTGCTGCGAAGACAGATCCGCCCAGTAGCGAAAGGACGAAAACGTATTTGGTGTTCACCAAGACGCCAGCCCATATGCCAACTAACAGCGCGGATCTCTTGCTCGGCTGGCGTACGGCCAACAGCAATTCAGAAAAGAATCCCCAGAAGGCAGTCGCTTGTAGGTGGTCCGCCCAGACGACCCGGCCGAAGACGAAAAGCATCGTTCCAAACGTCAGCACCAAAGCCGAAATGCTTGCAGCCGTCACGCTCACGCCCAAAAGAAGAATGAATCGAACGTAGAGAATGCAGATTATTGCGGTTAGCGCCGCTGGAACGATATGGCTGGTCAGAATGCGCGTCACGCCATCCGACCCCGGGGCGATGCCACTGATGACTCGCCTGAGCGCGACGCCGGGCACGTGGATGAGCGAAACGAAGATGGGGCGCGGACTGTAGAACTTGGCTCCTGGGCCTATGTCGATGCCGATCTGTCCCTTGTAGACCAGGTTCTCGGCATGATCGAAGATCTGCTTGCCGTCGTTATAGGGCGGCGTCTTGCCACCGAGGAGCACCATGAGAAAGAAAGTGGTCAGGAGGATGCCAAGATAGAGGCGTCCGTGCCAAGGTGGTCCGGCTAACCTTGGCAGGTTCAAATTCTCGGCGGCTTTCATACCTTTCAGCCTATCGGATTTGGCGTCGTTTCGATCACCCAGTTGCACATACCGGCGGACCGATGAGGCCATTCGCTCCGCATGATGACGGCCTCACGGTCCTTAGATGGACATCCACTCGTACGGATAGACAAGGGACATGCCAGAGAAAGGTGGACCCCAAAACTGCTCGCGCCATCTGGGCCGAAATGCACCCTTGGAACGTCCTCAATCAACCGCTGCATGGCCCAGCCAAAGACGCGATCCTCTACGATCTGCGTCCCTCCCGCATCCCCACCCACGTCAACGTGCGTATTTCTCGCACCTTTTTGTATATGGATTGCAAAATCGCCGCTTTTTCCCGCATTTTTTCGTCGCGTCCGATGAGAGTTCGAGTAAAGTCCCGACGCAGTCGTTGGCGTAGCAGGAAACCGATACGGTGGAGAGGCTCGGCAAACGGCAGCGTTAGAAGTCCATTTAATCGAGAGGAGTGAAGATGGCTAAAGGTCCCCTGTCTAAATCCGCCCTGATCCAAACCATTGCCGACAAGTCCGACGGGAAGCTCACCCGCAAGGACGTCAAAGGAATTCTCGAATCCGTCGCCACGATTGGCCACACCGAACTCAAGAAGAACGCGCTTTTCGTCGTTCCCGGTCTGGTTCGCATGGTGGTCGTGAAGAAGCCCGCCACGAAGGAACGTAAGGGCATCAACCCGTTCACGGGTCAAGAGACGGTCTTCAAGGCCAAGCCGGCTCGCAAGGTCGTCAAGGCCCGCGCCGTCAAGGCCGCCAAAGACGCCGTCGCGTAACAACGTAGGAAAACACTCGGGGTCGCGTTGTTTCGACGGCGCGACCCTGAGTATTTCCCTCTGAGAATCGCACCATGCCGGCGCCTCTGGCGATTCTCGATAGTGCGTCGAAGTCCTTCGGCGAGGTGGTGGCCGTCGCCGAGCTCTCGCTCTTCGTTCCCGAAGGTGAGATTTACGGACTGCTCGGCCCGAACGGGGCCGGCAAGACAACCGCCCTTCGGATGTTGGCGGGGTTGCTGGCGCCGACGAGCGGCGAGGCAACCATCGCGGGAAGGCCGGCGCCGACGGTGGAGGCCAAACGCCGCCTGGGCTATTTGAGCGGCAGCACCGGCCTCTTTGGACGACTCTCGCCGCGCGAAGTTTTGGCCTATTTCGGCCGTATACACGATCTTTCTCCGAATGCGATCGAACGCCGCATCTCCGAGCTTGTGCCCGCGCTTGCCTTGGCCAGCATCCTCGACCGTCGCTGCGAAGCGCTCTCGACTGGCGAGCGACAACGCGTTTCCATCGCACGCGCCGTGTTGCATGACCCGCCCGTGCTGATTCTCGACGAGCCGACGAGCGGTCTCGACGTCCTGGCCAGCCGATTCATGCGCGATTTCGTGCGCAGCGAGCGGGCGCGCGGCAAAGCCGTGTTGTTTTCCACGCACTACCTCGCCGAAGCCGAGCTCTTGTGCGATCGCATCGGCTTTCTCCATCGCGGCCGGCTGCTTTGCGAAGGCACCCCGGCCGAAATCCGCAGCCGAGCCGGAACGAGTACCCTGGAAGAGGCGTTTCTCGCGCTCGCCGAGGACGCCAGCGACAAAGGAAGCCCGGCATGAGGTTTCGGCACGTAGGGGCGACCTTCGACAAGGAGCTTCGCGAAGCGCTGCGCGACCGTCGCACGCTTGCCATCATGATCCTGCTTCCGCTCGTCGTGTACCCGCTGCTCTCCATGCTGGCGGCACAGGTGGTGACCAATCGAGAAAAGCAGCGCGAGGAGCGCCCCTCGACGGTAGCCGTGGTTGGCGAAAGCGCCGAGCGCGGGCCGCTGGTTGCCCACCTCAAGGCAAACCCGACCACCCTGGTCCTGTTACCTGCAGGGTCCGTCAGCGACGTCGAGCGCGGCCGCCTCGATGTGCTCGTCGAGCTTTCAGCCAGCCAGCCAGGCGCCGTGACCCTCGTCTACGACGCCAGCCGCGAGGAATCGCGCGCCGCCGAGGAGCGGGTGAGCGACGCCCTCGCCAAGTCCTTGCCCGACGGGTGCGCGCCGCGCTTTTCGAGTCATAGCCGCGACGTCGCGCCGCGGGCGCAGCTCGGCGGCTATCTTCTGTCGAAAGCCTTGCCGCTTTTCGTGGTGCTGATGGTCCTGCTGGGCGCGTTCTATCCGGCCATCGACGTCACCGCGGGCGAGCGCGAGCGCGGCACCCTGGAAACCGTGCTTTCCTCGCCCATTCGTCGCTTCGATCTCATGCTCGGCAAGATCCTGGCGGTGGCGTTCCTTGCCTCGCTGACCGGCCTTTTGAACCTCGGCTCGATGGCGGTGACGCTGCTGCAGATCCTTCGCCTTGGCGCCGAGAAGGTTACGCTCGATATTCCTTGGCTGGGGGCTCTGTCGGCGAGTCTCGTCATCGTGCCGGCGGCGCTGCTGTTTGCGTCGGCTTTCGTCGCCATCGGCGCGACCGCCCGCACCTTCAAAGAGGCGCAGCTTCTTCTGCTGCCCATCTACTTCGTCACGGTCGCACCGGCCATGGCGGGCGCCGTGGGCGATTACCGACTGGCGGGAATCACGACCTTCATTCCGGGCATGAACCTGACGTTACTCGCGCGTGACCTGCTCGCCGGGCACGCAACCTTGGGCGGTATCCTGGGCACCTTGGCGTCCACCGTGATGCTTTCCGCGGTTGCCCTCGCCTTCGCCGCACGCATCTACGATTCCGAACGAATGGTTGCGCCGTCGCCCCGCCGCCTGCCCGGAAGTCCTCCGTCGACACGAAAAACCAACGCGGGCGATGCCATGGTGCTTTTCGCGCTGGCCTTTCTCCTCCTCTACTTCGTCTTTCTCCCGCTCGAACAGCGGCACCTGGTGCTTGGCCTTCTCGTGGCGGAATGGCTCGGACTCTTCGGCTTGGTCTACCTTTTCGCGCGACTTTCGGGGCAGGCCTTCCCGCAAGCGATTGGTTACCGAACGCCGAAAAGGTCGGCCGTCGTGGGTGCCGTCCTCATCGGTTGCAGCGCCTGGGCCGTGGTGTCGATGGTCAGCGATTGGCTCTTGCCGGTGCCGAAAGAGCTGCTCGAGCAGCTGCGGCGTTCGCTCATCCCTCTCGACGGCAGCCGCAGCTTTCTTGCGACGCTGCTTCTCGTCGCAGTCAGCCCGGCCATCTGTGAAGAAGCGCTTTTCCGCGGTCCGGTACTACGCGGATTGCGCACACGGCTTGGCGGACCAGCCGCGGTCGGCCTGACGGCGCTTCTTTTCGGGTTCTTTCATCTGGACGTCTACCGCCTGATCCCGAGCACGCTGCTCGGCATGCTTCTGGGCGTCATCGCTCTTGAAAGCGGATCCATCGTGCCGTCGGTGATCGCGCACTTCTGCAACAACGCCATGCTGATTCTGCTCGTGCATCTGCGTCTGGATTCCCGAATGGAATCGCTGGGGCACGCCGCGCTCGCTATCGTTGCGGGAGCCTCGGTTCTACTGACCGCCGTTGGGGTGGCCCTGGTTCGCAGCCGAAAGGAAAAGCCGGAAGTGTAGTCTGGATGACAATTCATGTTGCCCCGGACTTGGGCCCTTTGGTATGCCTTGAGTCTTCCCATGTCCCAAGCCGAAGAAAAACGCATCGTCCAGATTCTGCGAAAATGTCCCGTCCTCGCCGAGGCACCTGCGGACACGCTGGCCAAGCTGGCGGCAACCGCGCAAGCCCAGAACTACCGCGCACGCCAGGTCGTGTACTTGCCCGGAGATCGCGCCACCACGGTTCATTTCATTGCGAGCGGCCGCGTGAAAGTGTCGAAAGTCACCCGCGACGGCAAGGAGCTGACGCTCGCTTATCGCACCAATGGCGACTATTTCGGCGAAACCTGCCTGCTCGAAGGCGGCCCGCGTGAAGAGATGGTGGAGGCCATGGAATCCACAACCGGCGTGGAGCTCGACCGCGCGGGCCTCGACCAGCTCATCGGCAGCCACGCACCGGTGGCCTACCAGTTCGCGCGTTCGCTCATTCACCGTTGGCGTGGCCTGCAAGCCAAGGTCGAGCAACTCGTGTTCAAGGACGTCGGCTCCAAGCTCGCCGAGCTGCTGCTCCGCCTCGGCTCCGAGCACGGCATCGAGCACCGCCGCGGCCTGGTTTTGGGGATCAAGATCACCCATCAGGAAATGGCGAATCTCATCGGCTCGACGCGGGAGACGGTCTCGCTGACCCTGTCGCAGTTCAAGCGCAAGGGCTACATCCATACCGAGGGGCGCAAAGTCATCCTGGCGGATCGCGAAAGCCTACGCTCGTTGACCTGAAAAGCGCATCGCAGAGCCGGACAAGCTGTGCCATAGAATCAAATCCCGATGGCGGACACCAGCTACGATGAACTGCTTGCTGCCTTTCGCGCGGCGGCCCGCCTATCGAAGGAGCGGTTCCTGGTCGGAACCCCAGGCGCGGCCGAACGCTCTCGCATCGTAACGGCGCTTGGCGCCGAGGGCGATGTGGTCGCACTGGCCTCCGCCGAAATCGCGCTCGAGCGACTGGCCGAAGAGTCGTTCGAGCTGGTGGTTCTCGATCAGGCCAACGTCGAGCAGAACGTGCTGGCAGCGGCGCGCGAGATTCGCCCCTTTGCCGACGTGGTCCCCATGATCGAGGGCGATCCGCGCATGGCCGCGGAAATGTTTGCCCACGGCGCCGCCGCCGTGCTGCCGCACCCGCTGCCGACCAGCGACGCGCTCTTTCGTGCCCACCTTCGCTATCTGGCTTCTTGCCGCCGGGCCCGCACCCGCGCCTTGATGCTCAGCCACGTGATAGCGCAACACCGCGCGGCCCTGCGCACCGTCGAGCCTGCGCTGGAGGAAGCGCTGGTGCAAGTGTTGGAGACGAGCCAAGGCGCGCCCGCGGTGTCGGTCCTGGGCGACGGCGAGCTGGTGCGCGCGGTGGGAGGCGTGACCTCGCAGGGACAGGCCGACGTTATCGTGGTCGCCTTGGGCGCCACCGATCGAGTCGAGCTTCGCCTGCGGGAGGCACGCGACAGGGCCTCCGGCGCGGCGGTCGTAACGGTCGACGCTACGCCCACCTCCGAGCGTCTCGCAGCCGCCGTCTATGGTGGCGTGCGCGTCTACCTGGGACGCGACCTCCTGCCACAACTCGGACGCGTCGTTGCCGAAGCGGGAGGTCGTCGGAAAGCCGAGCTTGCCGGCAGGCAACTCGTCGAGACCTTGACCCGCTTCGGATTCATGGATGAGCCGACGCGCAGCATTCCCGCGCCCACGCAGGATCTGGACGCGAGCCTCATCGCCGACGCCACGGCCAGTGGTCCTTCCGCCATCGTTCCCTCGGCACACGAAGTGCTGGTCGTCGACGACGAAGTGGTCGTGCTCACGGTCTTGCGCGAGCTTCTCCGCCGCAGCGGCTATCGCGTCACCACCGCAGCGTCCGCCGAAGAGGCGATCGAGCTGATGCACAAGCGCAGCTTCGATCTCGTGCTCACCGACAAGAACCTGCCGGGTGCCTCGGGCCTCGAGGTGTTGCGAGTTGCCCGCGGGCTCGATCCGGCGCCGGCCGTGGTCATGATCACCGCGTACTCGTCGTACGACTCGGCGGTCACCGCGCTCGACATCGGCGCACAGGACTACATCGAAAAGCCGATCCGCGACGTCGAAGCCCTGCGCTTTCGCATTCGCCGGGCACTTTCCCGCCGCAATGAACAACTGTCCCGCAGCCAAGAGGCGAGCAAAGAGCCGGAAAAGCAAGCCTGCATCATGGTGGTCGAGCTGGAAGCCAACCGGCGCCAGCTCATGGCGGAGTTTCTCGGTCGCACCTACGACGTAACCACCGCAGCGAACGGCGACGAAGCCTTGGCATTGCTGGAAAAAAACCGCTTCGACTTGGTCATCGCCGACCGCAACCTCCCCGGCATGTCCGGCCTGCGCGTGATCGAGCAGGCGCAGCGCCTCTTGCCTCACTGTGCGTCTGTGCTCTACACCGCCTACCCTTCCTACGAAACCGTCAAGGAAGCCTTCGAGTTGGGCGTCGACGCCTACCTCGTGCGTCCCAACCAGGATCTCAAGGCCCTGGGCGAGAAAATTGCCGGCGCTCTGCGCAGCCACGGCGGCATTCTGCTCGGCTGATTCGGCGCTAAGTTCACCGTGTCCACGAATGTCGGTTGACGGAAGGCATCCCTTTTTGTTTAAGTCGTGCACCTAGAAAGCGAGCCCATGCGGGTGGCGTCGACAGAGTGAAGATCGCATTTACGCACAACCTCCGTCTTACCGATAGCGAGGACGAGGCCGAATTCGATAGCGTAGAAACCGTCGACGCCGTAGCCAACGGCTTGCGCGAAGGTGGTCACGAGGTCGAAAAAATCGAAGTGACCGGCCCGGCGTCGCACCTGGCGGCGCGCATCGAATCCTACGGGCCGGACATCATCTTCAACACCGCCGAGGGCCGGCGCGGACGTTCGCGCGAAGCCTTTTATCCGGCACTCTTCGAAGAGCTGGGCTTTCCGTACACCGGCTCGGACGCGTACGTGATGACCGTGACGCTCGACAAGTGGATGACAAAGCTCGTCCTCGGCGCGCAGGGCATGGACACGCCGCGCGCCCGCTTGGTGGTCCCGGACGACATGCAACGTGGCCGCGACATCGGCATGCTCGGCCTGGCATTTCCGGTCATCGTCAAGCCGAACTACGAAGGCTCGTCCAAGGGCATCGGGGACGACGCCGTGGCTCGCGATGCGCGCGCGCTGCTCGACATGCTGCCGCGGGCATTGCGCAAGTATCCAGCCGGCGTTCTCGTTGAAGAGTTCATCCCGGGCACGGACGTGACCGTGCCTTTTGTCGAGGGAGTGGGCGACGACGGCGGCGTTCTCATGCCGGTCGACTACGTCATCGAGCCCGGTGCTCGCACGCGCTTCAACATCTACGATTATCGCTTGAAGTCCAGCGAAGCGGCTCGCGTGTCGGTACGCTGCCCGCCGGATCTGCAGCGCGACGTCGTCGCTCGACTGCGCTCGCTCACGAAAAGCGTGGTGCGCTCGCTCGGCATTCGCGACTTGGCCCGGGTCGACTTCCGCCTCGGAGAAGACGGCCGCATCTACCTGCTGGAAGTCAATGCGTTGCCGTCGCTGGAGCCGGGATCGAGTACCTTCTCGGCAGCGGCGCGCGAGGGCCTCGACTACGAGGCCACGCTCCGGGCCATCGTGACCAGCGCGGCCCAGCGACAAGGGCTGCTCCTTCCGCAGGTGGGCAAGCAGCGCAAGCGCTTGCCCGAGCCGTTGCGCATCGGCTTTTCCTACAACGTCAAGCGCGTCGATACCAAGGGCGGCGACGACACCGAGGCGGAATACGACGCGCCCGAGACCATCAATGCAATTCGCGATGCGCTCGAAAGCTACGGCCACGTGGTCGTTCCCGTCGAGGCCACCGCCGAGCTGCCCCGCCAGCTGATGGATTCGCCGGTCGACTTGGTCTTCAACATCGCCGAGGGCGTGTCCGGCCGTAACCGCGAAGCCGCCGTGCCCGCGCTGTGCGAGCTGATGGGCATTCCTTACACCGGCTCGGATGCGGCCACGCTGTCCATCGCACTCGACAAAGCGCTGTCCAAGCGCGTGCTGCGCCAGCACGGCATCGCTACGCCGGAATTCCAAGTGATGGAGACGGGCCGCGAGCGGCTGTCGCCGAAGATGAAGTTCCCGC
>CAZTTW010000020.1:0-16163 GCA_964616265.1 uncultured Myxococcales bacterium
ATGCGATCGGGCTGCTTGCTGAGCAGGTACTGGTGTTGGGCAATTGCTTTGTCGGCACCCGCCGGCCCGAGGTCGAAGTACATCTTTGCCAGTCGTTCCTGGCGGGCCAGGTTGTCGCGATCGAGCGACGTTGCCACTTCCATGGTCAGCGCGGCGCTTTCCTTGTCATGTTGCTTGAGCGCGACTTCCGCCAACGCGTCCCACAAGCGCAACTTCACCTCGCTCGGCGTTTCCTGCGGCAGCCGCTTGATCTGCTTGCGGTAGGCGCGTTCCAGCTCTTTCCATTGTTTGTCGTCGCTGAGCATCTTTTCGATGGCTTCGAACGCCTTGGGATAAAGCGGGCTGTCGTCGAGCACCTTGGCGAAAAGCTCGATGGCTTTGCCGGCGTTCCGCAGCTCGTCCCGATGGATGGCCGCCATGGCGTAGTTGAGCTTGGCGCGCGCCTGTGGATCGCTTTCCAAGTCGGCCAGCTTCTCCAGGGTCGCAACGGCCTCTGGCCACTCCTTTTCTTGCGTGTAGTAATCGAGCGTCTTGTAAAGGATGGAGCGGCGAGTGGGCTCGGTCGCCAGCGCCTCCTCGTAGGTCTGCATGGCGCCCGTCCAGTCGCCGAGCTTTTCATGCTGAAGGTCGCCGATTTCTTCCAGCAGCTTGACCGATTCTTCGCCGACTGGAAGGAGCGGCAGAACTCGCCATTTGAGGCTCTTGACCTCCTTCCATTCTTGGCGCGCCGATCGCAGCGCGGCCAAGGCCTCGAGAACGCTGCGCTTGTCGGGCTCGATGGCGAGCGCTTCCTCCAAGCCGCGCAGGGCCGCGGCCTCGTCGCCCGTCTGCACGGCACACGCTGCGACCTTCTCGAGCAGCGCGGCTCGCTCGGCGCTCGCTGCCTCCGTGCCAAGCAGGGAAAGTGCG
Source organism: uncultured Myxococcales bacterium (assembly GCA_964616265.1). Classification (GTDB taxonomy): domain Bacteria; phylum Myxococcota_A; class Polyangia; order Fen-1088; family Fen-1088; genus Fen-1118. The sequence goes on from CAZTTW010000020.1 coordinate 910, forward strand.
AGCTCGTACTCGCTGCGCGCCTCGACCCATGCCTGGCGTTCAAAGGCCAGATCTCCCATCTCACTGGCGAGCGTCGGCGATTCCTGATCCAGCTTCTTGTTTTCGCTCAAGACTGCGGCGGCTTTGTCGAGCTTGCCGAGCTTGCGCAGCACCTGGCCCAAGCGCTGGCAGAGCGCTATCTTCGCGGCGGTATCGGTCGTCTTGTGCAGCAAGAGATCGAGCAGTGGCTCGGCGCCGACCCAGTCTTCGCGCTTTTCTCGAAGCACCGACAGTCTTTCGGCCGCAGCGATTTGTTCGGGATCGGCGGCAAGCGCTCGTTCGAACAGCTCGACCGCCTTGCTTTCGTCCGAGAGCTGGTCGAGGTGAATGGCGGCCGCTTCGGCGAACAACCGGCCGAGCTCGATGGGATTCTGCGTGCGCTCGGCGGTGTCGAGGTAGAACTTCGCCGCGCGCAGGTAGTCGCCGCGGTCGCGAGCCAGATCGGCCAACGCTGCGAGTGCCGCCGGATTGCTGGGATCGCGATCCACGCACTTGGCATAAATCTCTTCGGCGGCGGCCGGATCGTCGGGAAGGAAGGCGCGTGCCGTGGCCAGCGCGGTGCCCGTGTCCTGGAGCTTGTCGATGAAAATGGCGGCACGTTCGAGGCGAGCCGCGCGCGCGTCGGCCGGCGATTTCTTGACGGCGCGGCGTTCGAGCAGATCCGCGAGGAGGCGCCACTGTTCACTGCGCCGATAGAGCTGTTCGACCTTATCCAGGACCTCGGCGTTGTCCGGGTCTTGGGCCAGCTGGCGTTCGTAAAGCGCGCCTAGCGGGTGCCACTGCTGGGTCTTGTCGTAAAGCGCTTCGAGCTTCTCCTCGACGGCGACGTCCGCCTGCCCCGCCTTTTGGGTCAGACGGCGTTCGTAAAGGGCCCCGAGCGGTTGCCAACGCTGGCCCTGCTGGTAGATGGCTTCGAGCTTTTCGTAGGCCGCGTCGTCGTCGGGATTGCGTGCCAAGCGAGCCTGCAAAAATTCGATGAGCTGGGGCGTCTGCTGCTGGCGCTCGTAGAGCTCGACCAGCTTGCCTGCCGCGACGGTGTTCGGTGGATCTTGCTCGACTGTTCTTTCGTAAAGAGAGCGCAAGTCGTCCCAGCGCTCGGCCGCGCGATAGAGAGTCTCCAGCGCGTCGATGGCTTCGGGATTGGTCGCATCGCGCTCGAGCACCTTCTGGAAGGAAGTGATGGCTTCCTGTCGTTGCGCCGGATCTTCCGCCAGCAAACGTCCCACGCCGAGGGCCATCGGTTTCGACTCGTCCGCCTCGGCTGACTCGCGCTCTAGCTCGCGCAACTCGCGCAGGAATTCGTCGGCTTGCTTGGCGGCTTCCGCGACGCGCTTGGTGTCGGCGAGCAGGTTGGCGTTCTTAGGCGTCAGGCGCAGGGCCGTCATCAAAACGGGATAAGCGCGATCCGGCGCGCCAAGGTCGCTGTCGATCACCAAGCCGGCCTCGTACAGATCGTCGGCTTGCTTGGTGGCATCGTGTACCAGCTCCGCACGACTGACGAGCGCTGCTACCAGACGCTCCCACTCCCCATTTTCACGCAAGTTCGCCAGGCCCTGGTCCAACATCTCGATTGCTTCGCTGTCGTGCGGGTCGCGCGTCACCCGGTCCAGCCAAGCCTCGACCTCGTCGACCGCCGGCTTGTTGCTTGCCAAGCGGCAACTCTCGGTCAGCGCCGCGAGCGCGTCTTCGATGTCGCCCTCGACGGAAACCGGCACCAAGCCCCACTCGGCCTTCACGCGCTTCTTGTCGAGGCCGCTCAGCGCGGGCGCTACAAAGTAGTGCTCGACGGTGGTTTCGTTGGCGCCGAGCAGGCGACCTGCCAGCAATGCCAGGTCTGGATCGTTCGGGGAGAAACCGACAAATACGAAGGACCACTTCTTGTGCAGTCTCTGGACAAGCTCGGCCGCGCCGGTGGCGACGATCTTGGATGCAAGTTGCCTCGCCGCTAGACACAGCGACGACGCGACGTCGAAGCGACCGAAGATCTGCAAGACGAAGCGCCCGTGTCCGCTGTCCAAGGAGGTTGCCTTTGCAGCCAGGACCATCCGACCGCTGAGCTCGGCGTCGTCCGCCAAGGCCGACGCCCACAAATTGTCGAAGGCCGTGCTGACGACGCCACGCCATGGGGCGTGCGCGAGTTCTTTGAGGGCTTCCGGCACGGCGGTGCTCGGTGGAAAAGCGTCGCGCAGCACTTCCGCAACCGCCTCTTCCGCGACCAACTCGCGGCAAAGCGCTACGGCAGCGCCGAGCTGACCGCGTTGCAGAAGCTCGAGCACCGCCTGCTTGTCAGCCTCGTCCGAAATCCGCTCGCTCATGCGCTCGCCAAGCTCGGTCCAGCCCGGAAAATCGGCGAGCGAGGAGCAGCCAAGCCCAGCAACGAGAATAGCTTGTCGATTCTTCAGGCGCTCGATCAGACCTTCAGGCAATGGGCTCATGGGATCTCCCTTCGACGGTTACGGAGGCGACACGACGTGGAGGGCGAAATTCGAATTTGGGCCAAGGAGCGGGACAATTTTGGATGAGGATGGGCTACTGCGGCCGTGGCAGAGCGCCGGAGTAACGGCTCATAGAAGTCGCCTCGACCTCGCAAGATGGCTCAACGGACGGGTCGATTTGGTGTAGCCTTGACGCGGAAATCGCACCCGCCATGGAACAAAGAACGCAGCAAGAAGACGTCAGCGCCCTCATCAAGGCAATTCACGAGGATCGCCAAGCAGCCAAGGACAAAGAACGCCGCGAAGCCTGGACCAAATACGTTTCGCTGATGATCGTCGCCCTGGCCGTCATCACGGCCTACGGTAGTCTCAAGGCCGGCGGCTTCGGCAGCAGAGTTTTGCTTAGTCAATCGAAGGCCTCGGACGAGTGGGCCTTCTTCCAGGCCAAGAGTATCAAACGCTCGTTGGCTGAGATGGAATCTCGAACGGGATCACCAGAGGCACAGTCCGAAGCCAAACAGCGCGCGGATCGCTACCAGAAGGAGCAAGATGAAATCCAGGCGCGTGCCAAGGCGTACGAAGCGGCACGTGACGAGGCGGCCAAGCATGGTCCGCCGCTCGGCACCGGTATCGCGGCACTGCAAATTGCCATCGCGCTCGCCTCGGTTTGTATGATCACCAAGCGCAAGTCGCTGTGGACAGCGTCGGGATTTTTGGGTTTGGTCGGTCTCTTCTATCTGATCTACGGCCTCTTCGTGGTCTGAGGCGGGCCGATCACGGGATCGGCGATCCATCACGCCGTCTGAATGGTTTCGTCCGGCAGAAACGCTGCGATCATGTCGGCGCCTGCGGTCTGCTGGGCGGCCGTCAAGATCAGCGGATTCGTATCGGTCAGCGAAAGTGCGGTGAGCTTGCCGCTGCCGCCGTTGTAAAGGCCGACCAGAGTGTCCCATTGACCGGCAATATTACTTGCGGTGTCGGATACCTCGACGTTTTGAACCGTGCTGTCCGCGGCCACGGTCTGGGCATCGCCCGCCACCGTATCGGTGACGTCGACGTGGTAGGGGCCGTTGATGGTGCCGAGCGCCGTCGTGCCACTCGACCAGTCGGACTCGGACAGCGACAGAACCGGCGACGCATCCGTAAGGTCGATGCGGGTCAGGTTGTCGCCGAGTGCGAGGAGGTCGCTGAAGTTGGCGGAAACGTTGTCGGCGCTGTCATTGATAGAGACGGACGATACCTGCGGGATGCTCGTGATGTCGGCGAGGTCGGCCATGGCCACGCCGGTGGCAGCCAGCTGGTACGAGCCAGTAATCTTGTCGAGCGTGCTCCCGCTGGCGAAGATCTGCGCGGCGGTCAGGGAAACGGTTCCGTCTTGATCGCTGAGCGTGATCGAGTTGAGGTTGTTCGCGCCGGCAAGAGCGGTGAAATTCGTCGAGACCTGGTCGCTGCTGTCGACGACATCCATGGAAGAGACGTGCGTATCACTGGCCAGCGTTGCTCCGTCCGCGGCCGTGACGTCGCTGAGCGCGACGGTGTAATTGCCGTTCTTGATCAAGCCGAGGACGTCGGTCGAGGCGGCGTAGTCTGCGGCCGACATCGTGAGCGCCTCGCTGGGATCGCTGACCTCGATTTGCGTGAGGTTGGTCTGGGAGGCCAGATCGGCGAGCCCGGCCGAGATGGCACTTGCGCTGTCCTTCACCTGGAACGACGCGACGGCGCCATCGCTCGCGAGGCCGTCGACCTGCGAGACGGTGGCGCCAGAAATGGCAACCGTCGGAGAGAACATAGCGCGCAAGGCTTGGCCGTTGCTCCAGTCCGCCATGCTCAGGTTCAGCGTTGCCGGCCCATCGGTCTGCGTGACGCCGGTGAGCTTCGTGCCCAGCCCCGCGAGAGTGCCCCAAGCACTCGCCAAATTCGCGCCGGTATCAGACACCGCTACGGAGCTGACGGCCGTGTTGCCGGCGAAGACCGCTGCCTTCGCCGCGTCCACGTCGGTCAGGTCCGCCAAGTAACCGCCTTCGATCTTCGCGAGCGTGCTGGCGTTTTGCAGGAACGCACTACCGGTCAGCTGCAGGTTGACCGTCGCCGCGTCGGTTTGCGTGATGGTCGTCATCTTGCGGCCGAGAGAGGTGAGATCGGACAAGTTCGTGGCAATGTCCGCGGCAGTGCCCGTGACTGCCATGCTCGCGATCTTGTGGTTGGCTGCGAGGAGATCCTTGGCGTCGGCCACACCGACGTCGCTGACGGAAAGAGCGTAACTGCCGCCCTTGATGAGGTCGAGCACGGGTTGGGCGGCCGTAAGCTGACTTGCCGCGAGCGACAAACTGTCCGTCGGGGTGCTGTTGGTGATGCTGTGGAGCTTGGTGCCGCCGGCCAGGGTTTCGAGCGCAGCCATATTACTCACGATGGAGCTGCTCTCGTCGGTGACGTCGATCTTCGTGACGGCATCGTCGGTCGCCAGGGACTGCGCATCGGCGACGCTAGCGCTGGTGACGGCATAGGTCGTGCCTCCGCCCAGCTTGGTTGTCAAACCGTCGTGCACGCCCAGCTCGTAGTCGGCGGCGGCTAGGGTGACGACACCCCCGCCGGTGTTCGTGATGGCGTCGAGACTATCGCCGAGCGCGCGCAGCTTGGTCCAATTGGCGGCGATATTCTGGGCCGTGTCCGATACCGAAATTCCCGCCACGTGCATGTTTTGCGCATCGCCTGTCGCCTTCGAGGCCGAGACGCCGGATACATCGACGGTGTAGCCACCCTGAATTTTCGCGAGCACGGTCGAGTCGCCTTCGAGCTGCGCCTGAGTCACATGGATCACCGTGCCGGCATCGGTCTGCGCGATGGTGCCGATGCGCGTGCCTTGTTGCTGAAGCGTAGCGAGCGACGCTGCGATGTTGGCGCCTGAGTCGCTCACTGCAATGGCCGTGACGTGGCGATTGGCAATCAAGTCGGCCAGCGCTGACGTGGCGGCACCGGTCACGCTCAGGTTGTAGTTGCCGCCCTTGATGGTGTTGAGAATGCCCTGGGTATCGGTCAGGGCGGCGCCTTGCAGATCGGTTGCGTCCATCGTGATCGCGCTACGCGGGCTCGTCAGGGTGATGCTGTTTAGCTTGCCTTGCCCGTTGATGGCCACGAGGTCGTCCCGATTGGCCGCGATGGCCACGCTGCTGTCGGTGACGTCAACGGAAGCCACGTTGTGACCGGCTGCCACAGCGGCGGCCGTGCTCGCGCTGACACCGGTGACGGCCAGCTTGTACGTGTTGCCATTGCTTTCGTCGAGCTTGCTGAGCACGGTGGTTCCACCGCTGTATTGGGCGGCGGTGAGCTGAATGGCATGGGTCGGATCCGTCACCGTGATCGAGCTGAGGTCGGTCAGCTTCTGCAGGAGCGCCCAGTTTTTTCCGATGGCCGCAGCGTTGTCGTTGATGGTGACGGACACAGCGTGCGTGTCGGCAGTCAGGGCACGCGCTTGCGACGCCGATGCATCCATCACGTCGAGCATGTCACTGGTGACAATCTTGCCGAGTACGACCTTGTCTTGCTGGTATTGCTGCCCAGTCACTTCGATATGGGTGGTGGGATCCGTTTGCGTGATGCTTTTGATGCGCAGACCGGCCCGCTGCAAGTCATCGAGGTTGGTGGCGATGGCGTCCGTGGTGTCGACGATGGCGATCGATTTGACTTTTCCATTGCTGGCCAATGCGGGGTTGGCGCCAAGACCGAGCACGTCGCTTACGCTCGCGTGGGTGATGGCAAGCGAATAGCCGCCGTTCCTGATCTTGCCGAGTGCGTCTTGGTCCGCGTTAGCTTGGGCCGCGGTGATGGTCAGAGGAGAAGCGGAACCCGTCTGCACGATTTCTTTGAGCACGCCGCTCGTGGTGAGTGCCTCCAGATTGTCGAGGTGGCCCTGAATGCCGGCATGCGAGTCGAGAACGGACACGGACGTGACGTAGCTGGGTGGCGTTGCCGTGAAGGTCGCCTTGGCGTTGACGACGGACACCGTCTGGCCGTTGCCGGCACCCCACAGCGCCAGCGCAGCTCCATCTTTCTGAAACTGCGTGGCTGCAACAACCATATTCTGGGTGGTGTCGGTGGTGGTCAGCGAGCTGATCTTGTTGGCCACCCCTTGCAGAGCGTCCAAATTTTTCAGGATGTTCTGCGTGGAATCCGAAATGGTGACCGACGTGGCGCCGTAACGACGAATGGCGGTTAGTGCATTGGCCGCGGACAAGGGTCCGGAGATGTCGAATGGACTATTTACTCCGTTAGCACCTGTAATGCAGCCTACGTTTGACATACCGATCGTTTCGGCACGGAACCGGGCGATCTTGAGGGCTAGGCGCTTCGCTGATAGAAGAAATCGAGAGCCAGGAATTCCGTTTGGAGGCCGCGGAGTTAGGGCTTCCGGGCAGCGACTCCGACGGCGTAGCTAAAGACCAGCTCACCGCCGTACCAGCCACCTACGCCTACAATGGCGGCGCCGGCCACGTCGAGGACAGTCGTGTTGACGAGGGTGGTGTCAGTCGGCGGCGAGAGCCCGCCGCGCAAACGCATCCCGCGTACATGGTTGGAGCCGCCGCGAGCAAGCCAGCAGAAACAAACCAGAACGATGCTGCCCACCAGAGGCGCGGATTTCGGAAAAGGGCGATTCCGTCTGCGACGACTGCGCCCGAGAGGAACGCGAGATACAATTGTCGTTACTTCCGTCTTCTGGAATCGAGACTCCAGGCTCCAGCGCCGGCAGCAGAGAAGTAGAGCCAAAGGAAACAGTAGAGGACCGCGGAAAGTCCACCATTGGTCATCGGCCAGAAGCCCTTGGGAAAGTGGGCCTGGAAGTACGCTACGGCCATTTCGCCGGACAATAGGAAGGCGACCGGTCGCGTGTAGAGTCCAAGCAACACCAGAATGCCGCCGAAGAATTCCAGTGCGCCCGCGAGCCCAAGCTCGGAAAAGTAGGGCACATGGCCGCCGGGCCCGAGTGCAAAGGGAAACGCAAATAGCTTTGCGCTCCCGATCGCAACGAACATCAACGCAGCGACGATACGCAGCAGCGCGAGTAAGTACCCTGCCAGTTTGGACCATTCGGAGCCGATTGTGGCGATACTGAATCGTTGCATGGGACCTCCATTGCCTTGGATGTCGCCGGTACTCACAATGCTTCGTGCAGAACGGCTTTGCAACAGTTTCGATAACGAAACAGTTCTCGACCTGACGGCGCGTAAGAAGCTCGAACTTTCCATCGCTGTCGATCAGACTCTTGGACTTTCCGACTCTTCACTCAGGGAGATCCCATGCAACTCGTCCATATCTATCTGAACTTTCCCGGCACCACGCGCGAGGCGTTCCAGTTCTACGAGACGGTCTTCAAGACCAAGATCGCCATGATCCAAACCTTCGGTGAGACGTCGTTCATGCCCAACGTGCCCGACACTGCCAAGCCTAAGATCATGCATGCCCAGCTCCCCATCACGCAGGCGGTTCACCTCATGGCGAGCGACGTGGTCGAAGGTTTCAGTCCCCCCGTCACCTTCGGAAACAACTTTCAAATTTCGATCGTCGCCGACGACAAGGCCGAGGCCGATCGCGTTTTCGCCGCGCTCAGCGCCGGTGGCCGAGTGTCGATGCCCATGGCCAACGCCCCCTGGGGGCCGTATTTCGGCATGTGCGCCGATCGCTTCGGCGTGCAGTGGATGGTCAGCCTGCCGCACCCCGTGTGATCCCCGAAAGTTGACCGTCAGGGCGAGCGGGCCGAAGCTTCAGCCTGCCCATGGATACGCAAACGGAGTTCGAGACAACCCGCTCGCGGGAGACCAATCGAGCCAAGAACCAAGCTTTCGAAATCAAGGGCATGGTCGCGCCGCTCACGGCGCTACGCCTGCGCACCGCCGACACCGGCGCGATCGCCAAGCAATTGATTGCGAAAGTGGCCCAGATGCCGCAGTTTTTTCAGGATGCGGCGGTACTGGTCGACCTGGCCAGCCTAGGGCCGGATGCGGGTAAAGTGCATTTTGGCCAGCTCGCCGCGCTCCTGCGCTCGTGCAAGATGGTTCCGGTCGCCGTCACGAATGTCGATGGCGACGCTCGCGCACAGGCCGTTTCGGCTGGATTCGGCTACGTTTCGCCGCCCACGCGGACAAGTAATCGAACCGTAGAGATTCAGGGCCCGGCGCTGCCCGAGGCGTCGGCCCCCGTCGAACCTGCCGCTGTTCGCGAGGTTGCGATCCCCGAGAAGGGCGCCGTGGATGCGTCGCCGCGCCGGGCGCGGGTTGCCCATCGGCCTCCACTGGTCGTCCGGCAACAAGTTCGCAGCGGTCAGGTGATTCACGCCGTCGGTACCGATTTGGTGGTTCTGGCTCCCGTCAACTCGGGGGCCGAGGTCATCGCGGACGGTCACGTCCACATCTATTCGACGTTGCGTGGCCGGGCCGTAGCTGGCAGACAAGGCATGACCGACGCCCGCATCTTCTGTCAGAAGCTCGACGCCGAGCTGGTGGCGATTGCGGGCGCCTATCTGCTCGCAGAGGATCTTCCGGCCGAGCACAAGGGCAAGCCGGTGCAGATCTATCTCGAGGAAGGTATCTGTCGCGTGGTGCCACTGTGACGCAAAGATTTCCGTCGGTGGGGGCCACCGCAGCAATAGTCAAAAACTTGTGTTCGTGCCTAAACGGGCGCTTCATCGATTGCAATTTCATCTCTTCCCAGGGAGGTTTCCGTGTCCAAAGTCGTCGTCGTAACGTCCGGTAAAGGCGGGGTCGGTAAGACAACCACGACTGCCAACATCGCTGCTGGGATTGCTCAGCACGGACACAAGACTGTCGCCATCGATTTCGACGTGGGCTTGCGCAACTTGGACTTGGTCCTCGGTTGCGAGCGCCGCGTGGTTTACGATTTCGTCAACGTCCTCAAGGGCGAGGCGAAGTTGAATGTCGCGCTCATTCGCGACAAGCGCATCGAAAACCTGTATGTCCTGCCCGCATCGCAGACGCGCGACAAAGATGCCCTCGAGCCGGAAGGCGTCGGCAGGACCATCGAAGAGCTGAAGGCCATGGGCTTCGAGTACATCATCTGTGATTCGCCCGCCGGAATCGAGAAGGGCGCACAGATGGCCATGTACTTCGCTGACGAGGCGATCGTGGTAGCAAACCCCGAGGTTTCATCGGTGCGTGATTCCGATCGCGTGCTCGGCCTGCTCGCCGCCAAGACCAGCCGCGCGGAAGTCGCGGCCACGCCGGTCAAGAGTCAATTGCTCCTGACTCGGTATTCGCCGGCGCTGGTCAAGAAGGGCGAGATGCTGAGCGTGAGCGACGTGCTCGACTTGCTCGGCATTCCGTTGCTCGGTGTCATTCCCGAATCCAAGGCGGTGCTGCAGTCGTCGAACAAAGGAACGCCGGCGATTCTCGACGAGGAAACCGATGTCGCGCAAGCGTACCTGGACGTCGTTGGTCGCTTCCTCGGCGAAGAGCGCGAACACCGATTCATCGAAGAAGAGAAGCGGGGCATTTTCCGACGGCTGTTCGGTTGAGCCCTTTTGCCACGAGGGAGACCATGGCATTTTTCGATTACTTCCGTCGCCAACCCAAGTCAGCAAGCCTAGCCAAAGACCGGCTGTCGGTGATCGTTGCTCGCGAACGCGTCGGCACCCGCATTGGCCCCGACTATCTGTCGCAGCTACAACAGGATCTGCTCGCGGTCTTGGCCAAGTACGAGCGCATCGATCTGCAGCAGGTTTCGGTCAATCTCGACCGTACCGGTGACTGTGACGTGCTGGAATTGAATGTCTTTCTGCCGGTCATGCCGGACGCGCCCCTGACGGGGCCGAAGCCGCCAGCCAAATCGCTCCGACTCTAATTGTTGCCGCGGGTATCGCTCCGATGGCTCGGGTTCGCAGTCGCTGCGCTGCTGGGCGCTTGCCGCGGGCGCAACCTGGCGGTGCCGGCTGTCGACTGGAAGTCTGAGCTGGGCACACGCGCCGAGGTGGCGGCGCTGCTCGTGCTCGACCCAGATGGGACGGCGAGCCTCGTGTGCTTTCCCAGTCGGCGGCAAGTCCGCCAGCCCTTTTTCGCCGTACCGTTGAGTCGATTTCTGGATGTCCGTTGGAAAGACGGGCCGATGGTCGCCGGTTGGTCGTCGGTGTCCGGCGAGCTCGTGCTCCTGTCGTCGCACGGCGAGCCGCGCGCCGTAGCCAAGGGGGTTCGAACGGCACGCTTTTCTCCCGACGGTTCGGCGCTTGCGTATGAGGTCTCCGAGAAGGCAGGCGCCGTCCCGGCCACGAGCTATGTGCTTGAGCTGGCGACCGGCAAGGTCACGGAGCTGGGCCCGCTTGCGGATCCCTTGTGGGAGGCCGATAGCAAGCATCTGCGGGCAACTCGTCTGCCCACGGCCGACGAGGAGCGCGCGGCAGCGCCCGGTCCTTGGACGTCCTTGCGGGTTCGCTGGAATCGCGAGTCGAGCACCGTCGAGACTTATGGCCGCGGCTCGGCTCAGATTCCAGCTCCCACGGGCACGTCCGTCGCCTGGTCGGCCGACCCGTGGACCACGGTCGCCCCCAGCCATTGTGTCGTGCTTCTCGGTCGCTCGGGCATGGTCCCGCATTCCATCGTCGGTCCGTTTTGCATGGGCTACGCGGACGACCGCGGTGTGCGTTGGTCGCCCGACGGAAAGTGGCTCGCTTTTCCGCGCGCGGCCCCGGGAGCGCGCGCGACGAAGCCAGAGACATTCATCGTCGATGTGGTGAGCGTCGAGGGCGGTCGCTTTCCTGCGTTGTCTGCGCTCGATGGGCGGGTGAAGGCAGAGCAGCTTAGCCTTGCCACCGCCCCAGGGTCGGTTTGGTTCGACTGGTCGCCCTCGGGGAGATTTCTTGCCATGCACGACGGCGCGAGCAATTTGCGCGTGTACGATTTCGTAGCGCAAGCAATAGCCTTCTTGGGCAAAGGTCAGCGGCCGCTGTGGAGCCCCGGGGGTGCCTACTTGTTCATCGTAGAAGCTTCGAGCCAGGATGCCGAGGTTGCAGGCGCGTCCGTGCTTTTCGGGGCTGCTCCGACGGCGAGGATCGAAATCGGCCGGGTGCGGGATGCCCGCTGGTTGCCAGCCCAGTCGTGCGCCAGCGGGCCGTAGGAGGCTGAGGCGGCGGCTTTCACCGTCGTTCGCGGAGTGGGCCGAAGAGCGCGCCCCTCCAGACGCTCGGCCTCGGCGACGAACAACCGTTCGAGCCAGCAGAAGACCGGTGAAACCTTGCCGAGCTCGCCCTTGGTTTCGAGCTGCGCGCAGCCCGCGGCCCGAGCCTGAGCTTTCTGCACGAACCATGGCCGAGAGAGAGTCCACCTCGCGATTCCATTCGCGTGCTGCTTGCCGCCTTGCTGGTGATTGTCTTGGTTGCGGCACTGATGCTGGGATTCTTTCGCCACCCGTGACGCCGGCGCGACCTGGCGCAACTCACAGCGACGCCCGTCGATTTTCCGTAACCGAAGCCCGGTCCCGTTCGTAGGCACAGAGAACGGCGCACTATCCAATGGTTGGGTGGGCGCGTAACACGAAAGGACGTTGCCTATGAAACGACAAGCATTGAATCACACGATGCAAGCGTGTGTTGCAGTCATTGGATTGGTTGTCTTCGGATTTGCGCGAAATGCCCTTGCCGACTCGTCAGAAGCCGCAAGCCTTTGTTCGCTAACCTCGGCTGGCGTCGGTCAGCCGGGCACCGTGATGTGCAAGAACGTCATGACAGGAGCGACGACACAGACAGTTGCGGTCGGCCCCACCGTCGCCGGTCCGGGTGGCATCGCCGGCAACCTGGTGCGGGACGACAGACGCGCGCTCGTGACCAATCAATCGCAGGGCGCGGTGCTCTTCACGTTGGTCAATGGACAGCTAAGAGCACCGGTCATGCTTCAAACTGGCGGCGAAGGCTCGATGTCGGGAGCACTGAGCGAACATGGTGCTTACGTTCTGACAGGGACACGGCTGCTCTTCTTTCCACGCGGTGAGACCGCCCCAATGAGTAGCCAGTCCCTCATGATGTCGGACGGCTCGGCGGCTCAGGTCGTTCTGGCCGGGGGCTATGCCTACGTCTCGGAAAAGAACGGCTCGCTCGAAGCCTTCCTGCTTGGCCACGACGGAAGCCTTCAAAGTGGCGCCACTGCCATCGCCGGCATTCCGGCTGGCGTGATCGTGGGCATTGCCGCCGACCGAGATCTGGTCATCGCGCCCATCGCCCACTTGGCCAGCAATGCCAATCAATCGACCGTTCCGATCGTGCGAGGGCTCTCCGTCGTGCAAATCGTTCCGACGAAGGAGGTTGCGGCCTGCTGGGCGGCCAGCGACGATGGCGAGGTGTGCATCACCAATCCAGGTAGCATGACTGTTTCGTGTGGCCGAGTCGGCCAGAACGCGCTGTCCAGCTATACCAGTGCTGCGGCCAGCGTTGCTGGCGACACAGTCTTGGACATCGACCTCGTCGATTCGCTCGTGGGCATCTTGGGGAAGAGCAACGGATCTCCCCAGCTCTTGACTTACAGTCGCGCGAAACACAGTGACTTCTTGATGCCGATCGGTACGTTCTCGCTCGGCACCGCCACGGCGACAGGAGCCATGCTGCTCCCCGCCCACGACTAGAGACCGGTGGCTGGCTGGTGGCAGCTTGAAATCGCAGGCTGCCACGGTCAGCCGAATACCCAATCGGAGAAAGATCATGACCATACCCAAGCTCGCAGTTCGTTTGTTTGTCATCAGGACTATTTGCAGAAACACCCGAATGGCTACACCTGTCACTACCTTCGAGACTAAGCCATGCGGACGCAGATGATTTCGGACCTTGCCGGTCCGCATCCTACGGATCATGCTGGCCGGCACCGATGGACGCCGGAGAATCAGCGCTGGATCGTGCGATGGCACGTTTTGCTGCCGGCGACGATGCGGCCTTGGCGGAAGCCTACGACCTCGGCTCGCCGTCGGTGTTCACGTTCTTGCTGCGGCTCTGTCGCGATCGAGCTCTGGCCGAGGACTTGACGCAGGAGACCTTCTTGCGCATTCACCGGGCGCGCGGACTTTATCGAACCGGCGCACCGGTATTGCCCTGGGCGTACACCATCGCGCGCCGGCTGTTCCTGGACAGCGTTCGCTCGCACCGGCCCGAGATACACGACAGCTTGGATGAGCGGCCGACCGCCGAGGAGCTTGCGACGGCCGACGATAGCGCGCAGCCTTCCGCGGAGGAGTTGCTGGCCGACGCCGAGCTTGCACAGGCGGTAGGCGATGCGCTCGACAAGCTTCCTCAGGCGCAGGCGTTGGCGTTTCGGCTGCTCAAGGGTGACGGACTCTCGGTCGCCGAAGCGGCCGAGGTCATGGGCACCAGCAAGGGCGCCGTGAAACTGCGTGCCCACCGAGCATACCTCGCGCTTCGCGCGCTTCTAGGCAAGCGCATGGAAAGGATCAACCCATGACGTTTTCCGAGCGGCCATCGCCCGGCGCACGCGATCGATTCTTGCAAGCCGCGAGCCGCCAATCGGCATCACGTCCCGGCGCCTGGTTTCGTCGAATTGGCCTTGCCGCGGCGGCTACCATCGGGTGGCTGCTGGCTATCCTGTCGGTCTTGGGCATTCGTCGCGACTGGACGCACTTGCCAATGCCCAGCCTGATGGCGACGGTCCTGGGCTTGACCGCGGCTGCATTGCTTGCATCACGTGTCGGGCTGACCCGCGGTCGCTCGATGGTTGGGGCCAACAGCGAGGTTTTGCGCCTCGTCGCCGCTGGGCTGCCGGTCGCCCTTTTTCTCTTGGTGGCGCTCCTCGACCCGCACGGCACGGCCACGATAGAAAGCCCTTCCGTCTTGCCCCACGCCTGGCCGTGCGGACTTCTCGTTTTGCTGATCGCCCTGCCGCTGCTGGGACTTGGTCTTTGGGTCCTGCGCGGCTTGGTCTTCTCGCGGCCCAAGTTGACCGGCGCCTGCCTGGGCCTTGCCTCTGCAACGTGGGCGCATCTTTTGATCCGCGTCCACTGCCCTCTCGGCGGCGCCGGGCACGCCATCTTCGGACACCTGCTTCCGCTTCTGCCTCTCATGGCGCTGGGGGCGTGGGTGCTGAGCGCTTCCGGCAGGCCCAAACGCCGCTCTGCCGGTTGAGCGTCCTCACCGTCCGGCCCGCCTGTTCTTGGCCATCGGCCCCTGCCTGGGCCTTTGCCGGGCCGCAGATTGTAATAAACAGGAGCTAGTTTGTCGTAAATTGGTGCTAGGCTCTGAGGATGGATACGATCCTGAAGATATCCGATGCGGCGAACATCGCGATCCATGCGGTGGCCCACATCGGCCGAACGGGTGACGACGGCAGCCAGAGCGTTGGCAAGATCGGGACGGAGCTGGGCGTCTCGGAAGCTCACCTGTCCAAGGTGATGCAGCGTCTGGTAAAGGCGGGGCTGGTTACCTCCCGGCGCGGCCCCGGCGGCGGATTCCTTTTGAGCCGCGAACCCGAGAGCATCTCTCTGCTCGAGATCCTAGAAGCCATCGACGGTCGGATGGTGGACTGCAAATGCCTCCTAGGGCGCAAGCGATGTCTCTTTGGCGGCTGCGCGATGGATGCGCTCGCCAGCCATGTCAACCGTCAGGTGCGGGCCTTCATGGCCACGCGCAGTCTCAAGGACATGATGGGCTCTCCGCGCAAGCACGCTAAGTTCCTCGCCGGACTGGGAGGAGCGAAAGGGCGAGGACGCCCTTTTGCAGCTCACGCACGATAGACCCTGGTGTCGCAGCGGCACTGGGCACTTGCGAGACCGCCTCGTGAATGCGCGGGT
>CAZTTW010000021.1:0-16077 GCA_964616265.1 uncultured Myxococcales bacterium
CGCCGAATGCAGTCGGGCGCCCAAGCATAGCGATGGGCCCACGTCAGGTCGCTCAGCTGAAAGATGATCCCATGGTCGGTCCAGTGCACCAGATCCGTCGACGAGAAGGCGTGCCAATCCACCATGTCCCAATACCCGCTGTCGGCGAGGTCATGCGACGGATAGATCCAAAGCTCGTCTCCAAACGCCCGGGCCGATGGATCGGCCTCGAAATCGGGCAGTATCTGCCTGCCCGCAGCGTTGAATGCTCGGGAAGGATTGCGCAGGGCACAGGACGAACACGCGCCTGACAGGATCATGCTCATCGCAAGGATGCCTCCGCCGATCTGCCGTGTGGAGAACGATGTCTTCATGAGGCGCCGCCCCGACGTCTTCAAGCACTAGCAGGACCGGTGAAGCCGGGCAAGGATCCCGTCGTCGGCGATTCGTTGTTCGTCTCTCGATGAGATGGTAGTCAGAGTGTTCATGGATCCCACGCCACTCTCGACCAAGACTTCGCCATCGGACGGTGGTTCGTTCGCCGCTGGTCGTCGGGCGGCCATGGCAAAGGCGGGATTGCTCTTGTGGCTGCTTGCGGATTGGCCGCTGGTGCTGGTCAAGAACTTACCCCACGAGGATCTGCCGGGGCATGTCGCCGCCGCCTACGTTGTCGATCACCTGGCAGCCTATCCCGAATACGTTGCTGCTCACGGCCTTCGCACCAACTCGGCGTTGTTCTTCTGGCTGCACGCTGTTTCGCCTTGGCTAGGATACATGCAAGCCGCGCGTGTATTCGTGCTCGCGGTCTTGGCCATCACTGCCTTCGGCTATGTCTTCCTCTTCAGTGTGCTCGGCGGATCGAGACGGATGTGGCTCCAGAGCCTCTTTGCGCTTCCGCTCGTGCACCATTGGTTCGTGTCGATGGGGATGTTGAACTTTTCCCTCTCCTTCGGACTGTGCCTGTGGATTCTCGGCCTGCTGGCAATGCAGCGGTCAAAGTGGGAACACTTGCGGGCAGGTGGCATCGCCGTGCTCTGTGCGCTGGCCTGGATAGCGCACAGTTTTCCGCTTCTCATGCTGGTCGTGATCGCGTTGGCAGATCTCGCTTACGCCCGCGCGCGCGACAGCGCTGCCGTGAAGCCTGCCCTGCGCGTGCTCGTTTCGCTGGTCCCGGCCGCAGTCATCGGCGTGCTCGGCTTCTGCCTTGCCCCGGCAGTTGACAGCGCAGGGGCTCACCTCGCCGGTTTGGCGAAGACCGAATGGACCGGGCTACCCCAGTTGCTCTGGATGGGGCTCCGCACCTACGTCCTTGGCTCGAGTTACTGGGGACTCGCCGCGCTGGTGCCTGCGCTGCTCTTGCTCGCGGTCGTCCTGCGCGCTCCAAAGTCGAAAACACCATTGCTGTCCATCGCCGCGCTCGTCGTCTTGAGTGCTGGCTATGTTTGCCTGCCGACCTTCATGCTTCCAACCTGGGGCTATTTCAACACGCGCTTCGTGCCCTTTCTTTGGCTCGCACTGCTCGTGCGAGCGCCGGAGACGCTGTCACGCAAGTTGGTAGCGCTCCTCGTCTGCGCAGGAATCGCCGGATCCGCGGGCAACGGCTTCGCGATGCTGCGGATGGACGCCGATGTGGCCGAGTTTTGCTCAGGACTGCCGTTCGTCGACAGGGGTGCTCGACTCTTGCCGCTTCTGTTTTCGGTAGATTCTCCGAGCGACAACATCGAGCCTATCTTGCACGCGTGGGGCCACTACACCGTCGAGCGAGGGACCAGTGCCGACCTGCTCTGGGCCTCGCGCAGCGTGGACGCCGTCCAGTACCGGACGTTGCCACCGCCACGCTTTCACCACGACGTGATTCAGAACATGCCCCGCAGGATGAGATCGGCCGAAGAATGGTGCGGAATCCTGCTGCGCGAAGCATCGACCGTGCCCGAAAATTGCGAGCTCGCTTGGACCGAGGAGTGGCACAGCTATCTGACCAGCGCTGCCAAACGCTATACCCATGTTTTGGTCTGGGACGCACCCACGCCCGCGTTGGCGTTGATCGAGCAGTATTTTCCCGTGGTGCACCAACAGGGACGCCTGGTCATTGGACGGCGCAAGGAACGGTGAGGGGCGCGTCTCTCAGTCGGAGGCGCGCTTCGAAAAGTAGAAGAAGCCGTCGTTGCTGACGTAGTTTCTCTTCACGAACCTCAGGAATCTCGTGCCCAGGGCAACGAGGTTCTCGTCCAAGGCAATCAGTTTCGGACTGATCTTCCCGCTCTCCAGGGCGACCATATAGGCATCCACCTGCTGTCGGGAAAGCATGTCGAGTAGTTCGGCGTGAAGGAAGTAATGGTAGAGCGCATGCGGACGAAAGACACCGGTTCCCTCGATGCCATCCATCACCAGATCGGTTGGCTTCGTGCTTTCGAAAACGTAGTGCAGTCTTGCGAGTTGACTGTCGTTGCGGGACGCGAAGGCGTCGCGTAGGTCGAGGGCGGGCAGTACCGACAAGAGGATCAGTGCGAAGACGAGAAGCCACGAGCGGATTCCGCTCTGCGCGCAATCGACGAGGACGAAGAGCCCTTCGGCGGCAAACAAGGAGATGATCGGCAACAGGATGAGATAGTATTGTCTGTGCGCTCCCGGTACGACGAGGACTCCAACGATGAGTCCAGTCAACGTGGAAAGCAGCAGGACGCCGCCATACTGAGCCTGTTCGGAGCGCAGAAAGCGAACCATCGACGCCGAAGCGCCCAAGAGACACAGAATCAGCGCGGGCCAACTCGTTTCCAGCAGTCGAAGAAGCTGCTCGTGTGAAACGTGCTTCCACTTGGAATTGAGTAGGAAGTTGTTCGTGATGAATTGGCCGCCGCCGTGATGAAGAGCAAACGCCGCCCACGTCAAGCTGACAAGAACACCAAGGCCCACGAGAAAAGTCACTGTCGCGAGGATTCGGGAAACCCGACCAACGTTGATTCCACCATGGAAGCTAGAAAACAGCGACCAGATGCTAAGGCCTGTCAGCAAGCCTGGGAGCACGAAGAGCATCTTCTGCGTGCACATGATGGCAGCCCCCAGGCAAAGGCCGCCGCCGAAGAAATGCCAAAGACTTCCCTTTGCAGCATCCCGGCTTCTGGCAAGCCCATACAGCAGAAAGCAAAGGCTGCCGAGGAAGAACGGAAGGGCAAGCACATCCGGGCGTATCTCGGTGGTCTTCTCGAAGAAGAAGGGCTGAGTCACGAGAAAGAAACCCGCCCACACCCCAAGTCTGCGATCGGTCAGCAAGCGCCCGAGCAGGACGACGAGGAAGACCGACAGGAGCGCCAGAACCAGGGACAGGCCGCGAGCGAAAGTCAGGAAATGTCTCGCACTGTCGAAGGACAGGTCAACCTGAAACCAATGGAAGAACGGACTTAGCGCGTAATAGTAGAAGGGGGTGTGATGCTCGAAAAAGTCTTTGTAAGGGATCATTCCCTTGAACACACACCAGGCCGCGTGGGCATGTTCGAATTCGTCGGGATCGAAGAACTGATGCGCGAGCACCGGTAGGCGCGCAAGGAAGAAGCCCGCGGTAACCAGCAGGACGAAGGAGAGGACATTCGCGCGGGAGGAGTTGGGCCCGTGGGCAGGCGCCTCGCGCGCCTCATTGTGCTCGTCGTGGTGCATTTTCCGGATACCTACTGACCAAACGCTATAGCACGGCTACTCCGGGACGTGGGGCGCGGCAAGCGGCCCGGCGCTTGCCCTTGCGAGCCGCGAGCGCACCTTCGAGAGCGGCGTCCACGATATCGCGACAAGGACACGCGACCTCGGGAGACGGACGCGTATTTTCGCAGCCGGTGAACGCCCGGGCGGAAACCGGGCAGGCGCCGCCATAAGGCGGAGGCCAGTTTCTGCGACTTGAGCAGACGCCGCGGCGAGGTGAAGGCGAGTTTTTGCGACTTGGACGAGCCTCGCTGCGACACGAAGGCGATCTTCTGCGAGTTGGGCGGGCGCGGCGGTCAGGCGGAGCGCTTTTCTGCGGTTTGGGAAGGCGCGGCGACCGCTCGCCAAAGGTTTGTGGCAGTTCTCGGCCTTCTACACGGGCCGGCTCGACCCGCCGCAACTTGAAGGCCTCGCGGCCGCCGATCGCAGCTCGGCGACAGTGACGTAAACCGCCGTTTTGCTAGCATCCGGCGCGAACCGAAATGCCGCTTGTGTAAGTTTTTGCCGACGCCTATACATATTCTCGATTCTGTATAAAGACCTTACCAATCATGTGCTCGGACGTTTCAGGTCACGCACCGAGTCTACCAAGCAATAGTTCCACCACTTTCGACTCTAGGAGATCTTATGCCTGGGCACACAACCTCGAGAACTGTCGACGGCGATGCGCTTTCAGATGCAGCGAGAACCTTTGGTCACGCGGTAGGACTGAGCATCCGCGAAAATGAGCTGCTCGGGCTAGCCGCCGCCGGCCTCGCCGACAAAGAGATTTCTGCGAGGCTCGGTCTCGCCTACACGACCATCAAGTCCTATTGGTCCCGCATCTGTTTCAAAATCGGTGTTAGGAACCGGCAACTGGCCATAGGCAAGCTTGTCGCCGATCTCGCAAGGAGAGCTTGTTGCGCCGACGCATGTCCGGACCAGATCGTTGGTCGTATTCGACAGCTCAACGACGACGTCAAGGAAGTGACATAGAAACGACTACATGACTCCAAGACTGCTGAGTGAAAGTGTTGCACGACATCTGAGCTGACGGCTCAGCACGCTAGCAAGAAGTTGCGCCGTGATCCCGGGCTGCGGGATCTGTCTAGGAGGGAAGCCATGACCAAACGTTCAATGGGAATACTGCTCGGACTGTTTGCCAGCATCGTGGTAGAAAGAACTGCGGCTGCTCAATATTCTTTTACGAATGCCACACTCAGGCCTATTTCAAACACTAATGTCTGCCTTGGAGTCGCTGGCGGCGATAATATGTCAGCAGGGACTAGACTTATCACGTGGAATTGCGACAGCAGTAAGAACCAGCACTGGACCACGGGCGCCGGCTACTCCTGGTACACAATACGTAACCAGCAGACAAACATCCCCAGCGGCGCCTGTATTTCTCTGCCCAACCAGGCCTTTACGCCAAGCACGGTGCCAATCGTTTGGAATTGCAGTGCGAATACCACTGACCAGTACTGGTCGTTGAATTATGTGAGCACCAACTCTCAAGGCCATGCGTGCTACACCATACAAAATGACCTGGCGAACTTTTGGCGAATGAGCGAGACCTTGTACACGTGGAACCCGGCGCAAAGTAACGGCGTTGTTACTCTCCAGAGTGTCACTCAACCCATTACCAACCAAACCTGGTGCGTATACTGACCCCTGTTAAAGGGTTACCGCGCCATCGACGCCCATTGTGTTGGGTATCTCGCTGAAGAAAGAACAGGCTCGTCGGTGGGGAAGTTTTCTTGCTCGAGCGGGCTCCATCTGATCGACGGCAGGGAGCGACTGTAAAGGCGCGGCGGAGGCAAAGGCTTCGTAGGCTGTCCAGAATGCAGCCTACGTTCGACCGGCGGCATGGTCGCGTCCCTCTTTCTTAGGAATAGCGGACGACTGCGCCGCAGCCGCCGGGTAGAGGGGATGCAGGAGGGTTCGGGGCGGCGTAGTTGACAGATCAGGCGTTATCAGCCTTTTGGGGGACGCGATTCGGTGAAGGCAAATGGCGTTTTGAGCGCCTATGCTCGTGCTCCTATGGCAAAATCATCCTACGCTCAGGCACGAACGAGCGTCCTTTCGTTGTCGCTCGTCGCAGCCCTCTCCGCGCTTGTGGTGGTGGGCGTGTACGAGGTTCGCGCGCGCCTTGCGAAACACGGCTTGCAGCTGCCCTTGGACACGAACGCGCCGGAGCAGTCTGCACCCGTCGCGCCGGCCGAGGGTTCGCCGGCCTCGGTCCCTGAGGGCTGCGCCGGCTTGCGACGGCGCTACCTTCACCGATGCCCGAACGAGCCCATCGCGCCGCCGCCTGAACAGCAGGTCCCGTCTCCCCAGACGGGAAGCGGAGAGACACGCATGGCTTCCGACTTTGCCGACTGGCTAAATCCGAGGCCGAGCGAGCTCGGCGACATGGCCAAACGTTGCGAGGTGCGCTTCGAAATTCCCGCAATCATTGGGAATAAACCTCACAATGTGACCGACGAAGAGTCCGCGGCCGCGTCGCTCTCGAGCGGGGAGCGCGCGCTGGTGCAGCAGACGCTCAACGATATGCACGCAGAGCTGCGGGACTTCGCCGAACGGGCGTTGGCCGAGGCATCCGGTCAGTCCGCCAAGACGTCGGCAATGCCCCTGGAGGAGATCCTAACCGAGCTGCAAACTCGCCCTGAGAGCGGATTTGAGGAGGCGCGGCAGAAACTGGCGCAGGAACTTGCCGGTCTGTCGCCGCCACCTGGAAGCGATTCGCCCCAGCCGCCGGGTGAACGACTCCTTCGCCTGTTGGCGAGCACGGGAGACGCGTTCGAGAGACGCTTGGCCGACGGACTTGGAAGCGATCGGGCGCGCCAGTTGCGGTCCTCGCCGTACGCGGCCTGGAGGAATCGAGTCTACTACACGGGCTGCCGTTCTCAGCCCCAGAGCGCGTCTGAATAGTCGGGGCATAGGCGTAGAAGCGTCATTTCTCTTCAGCGAATTGCATCCAACAAATGTCCGATAACAAGCAACCCTCAACAATGGCGCGGCGAGCAGTCTCTCGACGCCTTCGCGGGCTCGTCTCCGCGAAGACCGGTGGGGCACGCGACGGATCGATTTCGTCGATCCTACCGCACACCTCAGATACTCAAGGCGCGCGTTAGCCGCGATGACCGACTGGCTCGCGCAGGAGTTCTCGACTGTTTTGCAGCCCGGTCCTCACCTGACTTGAGGTGCCGCCGTATGAATCCTAGCCTGGCGGTCCACGCAGGCCGCGCTCGGCGATCTTGCGGCGGCCCGCGTTGCGCGCATTTTCGCGTAAGGTTCTCATCCTTCGTACGATCAATGGGATCGGTACTTCGCAATGAAACCGCGTCTGGCTATCGCATCTGGCACGCCCGGGCCATCCGCACAAAGTGCGGATTCCACGGACGCGATGTATGACCAACACCTGGCCAAAGTGAAGTGCTGGGCGCGCCGTCTGGCTGGGTCGTCTGGCGACCTCGAGGACCTGGTGCACGACATTTTCCTCGTCGCGCTCCGCGAGACCTTCCAGTTTCGAGGCCAGGCCGCCATCGATACCTGGCTCTTCGGCATTCCCCAGCACGTGGTTTGGACTAAACGGCGCAAGAGCCGGCTTCGCCAATGGTTGTTCGGACAGAACCAGACCATGCTGGCGGCGCCCGAGCCTTGCACGCCTCAACACGAGCTCGAACCGCGTGAGCAGAGCGCGCGGCTGTCCCGGGCCCTCGATCGGCTTTCCCACGCCTATCGAACGGTACTGATTCTCTACGAGATCGAAGCGCTACTCGGCGAAGTAATGGCTCGCCGACGAGCGTGCCGCTCGGAACCCTGCGGGCGCGACTCCATCGGGGTCGCGAACGCCTGATGCAAATCCTTTCGCGAGGAGAACGGTCATGAGCAAGCCCGCTGCCAACCCCGCGCGATTCTCGTACTTGCCCGAGGCCGAGGATGCCCTCGGCGTCGGACGCATGTTCCGCAGCGCGCGCGAGCTTCCGCAAGAGGAAGAAGAGCTTCCGAGCCTGCGATGGCGCCTGCGCACGTCGCAACAACTGCGTGCCATGCGGCCGCGCCTATTTCTGAAAGTGGCGCTCGTGCTCGCCGTCGTCTTCTGCCTAGGCGGCGTCGTGGGCGCGGTGGTCCCGGTATTCTGGGACAAGAAGGAACCGGCCGTCGTCAGCCCAACACCATCCGTGACACCGACTGCGCGCCGGCAGAAGGCGCGGCCCGCGACCGCTTTGCCAGCCACCCCCCCACTGCCCGAGATCGGCACAGACAACGAGCATAAGTGATTCAAGCGCCATATTGCCTTCGCCGAATCGGATCCCATCTCGCCCAATAGTTTCATTTCGCTTCCGAGTGTAGCCCCGCCGTTGACCATGCAGTAGCTCCCGCACCGACACAAAGTCGCGGTGCGGGAAAATCTTCGTGTGTATTCGCCGAACGGTGGTGGTCAGCTAGAAGTACGTCGCGAGGCGGAGCCGGAGGCTGTACACTTCGTCCTCGTAGGTGACGGGCGGAGTGTTTCCAGCGACCTGCCAGTGGCCT
The DNA here is from genome assembly GCA_964616265.1 of uncultured Myxococcales bacterium. Classification (GTDB taxonomy): domain Bacteria; phylum Myxococcota_A; class Polyangia; order Fen-1088; family Fen-1088; genus Fen-1118. The sequence goes on from CAZTTW010000021.1 coordinate 8,188, forward strand.
CTCGAGTAGCCACCCACCAACTTGACATAGAGTTGTTGGAAGACGACGTACTGAACGGCGACGAAGCCCTGGAAGAGCCAGTACTTGTCCACGTCGCCGTTGCCGAGAGCATTGTTCTGGTCTTCGGTTTCGGTAAGCATGCCGCCCACGCCGAACATGAGCGGATGCTTAGCATCGCCATTGGAAACGTTGGCAAAGCCGCCAAAGCTGGTCCTCGTATAGGATCCCTTGAGATCTTCTCGATCGTTCGTGTCGACACTCCAGACGGTACCTTGTGCGGCATTGACGCCAAACTCGATGTGGGGCTGGAACACGAACTGGACCGCGCCACCGACCCCCTTCTTGGTAATGTAATCAAGCGACCCCTGTTTCTGGTCGCCCAAGCGCTGATATTCCGTGCCCAGCTTGAGTTTCACCCACCCGAGATCGAGGATGCCGACCGGCCGCGCCGCCAGGACGGGGGTTGAACCCAAGCTTCCCACCGTACTGAGCAGCTCGAAGCGGAGGATGCTGAGCGGATAGTAGTGGAGCGCAATATTGCCGGCAGCGCCGAGCGGGCGGAATTGATTGTCGGTCAGACCATAGAACCCAATAGCCGGCTCGAATTGGCCGACTGCGCCCGTTCTTTCGAAGGTGTTCTGATCGAGGCCCATTCCCAGATGGAAAACCTCCCAGCCTTCGAAGCGGCCAACCTGCAGATCCCAGACATTCCATTTACCGATGCGCAGATACAAATCATCTGTATCCGCCCCGCCGATGTCTTTGCGTGTGCCAGTTTGATCTTCGGTGCCGACCAACTCGGCTTGCCCCTGGACAAAGTATCCATCGCCCAGTGCGTAGGTTGGCGTCAACCGCAGCAGCATGCGTGCTTGCTGGATCCAATAGGTGAGCTTGCTCTGGTCGAGCCCTTGCACGGAAAACTTGCTCCATGGACCGAACGTTACGTAGGAAGTGTCTACCCAACCCCAGCCGGACACCCCGAGCACGAAGCGCGGGCTCTTCCCCACTGCGGGCATGTAGGGCCACTGGATCCCGTGGAAGGTGAGCCAAAGCGAACCATACATGAGGCCTCGGTTCTCCCCGGGATAGGTGGATGGCGGCAATCGCTGCACGCCCACCTCGGCGATAGACACAGGGTCGGGCCCCGGTTGTTCTTCGATTGTCGCCTTGTTGATGTGGCCGGTCGCCACACTTGCGGGCGTTGCCTCGATAGGCGGCGTCGCAGACTCGGACACGGCCGATGAGGCTGCCGATGTCGCTTGGGTGCCCTGCGACGATGCCGGCTTATCCGCTGGCTCGGCTGCGCGGACCGCGCGGGCCGTCCCGACCACAATAAGCACGGTCAAAACCGTTGAAGAGACCTTGGCAAGGAAAGGAGGTGTTCTCATGAGATCCATCCGATGAGCCTGCGTTGCTGGAAAAACCTAGTATCCGTTGACCTTCACGGTTGCTGACAGCGGGAGGTTCGTCGAGCTGCCGCCCACCATGACTTTGACGTCGCCGCTTTCTACGACCCATTTTCCAGTCGTTCCCGTGGCCGAATCCATTTGGAAATAGTCCAGATCCTTGAGACGAACCGGAATCGTGACTTGTTTGGCCTCGCCAGCCTCGAGATGAACTCGCTGGAAGCCCTTCAATTCCTTGACGCCTCGACGGGCTTGCGTTCCGACGAAAGAAACGAAGACCATCACGACTTCGTCGCCCGCGACGCCTCCCGTATTTGCAACGTTAACCACGACCGGCAACACAGCGCCCTGACTCATGTCCGAGCATCCGAGCTGAAGCTTGCTGTACTCAAACTTCGTGTAGGAAAGCCCATAACCAAACGGAAACAGGGGAGCGATGTTGTTCTTGTCGAAGTAGCGATAGCCCATGTAGTAGTCGAATTGGGTGGTGCCGTTGCCATTGAAGGTCGGATAGTCGGAAAGCTGCTTGCCCCAAGTGAAGGGCAGCTTGCCACCAAAATTGGCTTGGCCCCAAAGCAACTGGCCGATGGACTCGCCCCCCACCATGCCTGGATACCAAGCCATGACCACCGCAGGGACGTTCGCCAGCCAGGGCAGATCAATCACGCTGCCGCCCTCGAGCACAACCACCATTGGCTTGTTAAGTGCAGCCACGGACGCGATGAGATCGTTCTGAATGTTTACAAAGGCCTTGTATTTTGCGTCCTTGGTCATCTTCGCATCCAGAGCGAAGCTGTCTCGATCGCCTGCCAGCGTGTACTCTTCGCCCTCGTCGCCCGGGGTGAGACCGGCCATCACGACGATGAAGTCGGCATTCGCGGCCTCGTCGGCACTCGATCCGGTTACGACCGTAACTCCAGATGGGGCCATGTCTTGAAGCCCCTTCGCGGGACCGCGCCCCTCAGACGGATCGTGAAAGACGCGGCTTGATCCCAAGTCGCCGGTCAGAACGTCCGTGGCAAAGGTGATCGTGTTCGCAGTATTACTACTGTCGTTGGTGGTCACGTAAGGCACGTTCTTGGCGCTAATCACTGCCACCTTGGTCACGGAAGGATTGATGGGCAGCGTGCTGTTGTCGTTCTTGAGCAGGACCATACTCTCGACAGCGGCCTTCTGCGCTAGCTTGACGTGGCTGCCGTCGCACTGAATCTTGCCGTTGACGTAGGCCGTTTTCGTCGAACCAAGCCCCACGTTCCCGTTAAGATTATCGGCGTTGAAGCGGAACTTCTGTTCGAGAATACGTGCCACCGAGGCGTCGATATCTGACTTCGTCACCCCCGCCGTACCGATGACGGCTCCCAGCTGGCCGTAATTGAGAACCCAGGGCAGTTCCACGTCGAGCCCGGCCTTTAGGGCCTCTACTGCCTGGGCTTTGAGAACCGTCGTATTGGAAACCTTTACACCTCCCGGCATGGCCCACCAGTCGCTCAGAACGAAGCCCTTGAAGCCGAAGTCATCGCGGAGGACCTCGGTCAGAAGGTGGCGGTTCTGGGTGGAGTTCTTTCCGTTGACCAAGTTGTAGGAAGCCATTACCGAGGCTACGCCTGCGTCCTGCACCACCATCCGGAAATGACGACCGTAGATCTCTCGCAGCGTCTGCTCGTCCATGGCGGAGTTGTTGATGGACCGATTGTTCTCGATGTCGTAGGCCAAATAGTGCTTGGCATTGGCGGCGATGTGCTGTTGCACGCCCAAGGCCAACGCCGAGGCGAGACGTCCGACGTGGAAGGGATCCTCGCCATAGGTCTCCTGCGCGCGTCCCCACAACGGGTGGCGAAGCACGTTCATGCACGGCGCGAGCAAGAGGGTCTCCTGAGCTGCCTGCATCTCGTCGCCTATGGCTTCGCCGATGGCGTTCTCCAGGTCGAGATCGAAGGCTGCGCCGCGAGCCATGCTTACCGGGAATGCGGTCGAGTAGCCGGTCGTCGTCCTCGTGCTACCCGGCACCAAACCAGCGTTGGGCTTGGAGCCGTCCATGTCTTCGGCGAGGTTCATTCCACGCGAGGCATCGCGATAGTGAAAGCCGCGAATCTTTGCCGTGTCCTGGCTCTTTTGGGTGTTCGTCATTTGAGTCGCATAAGCGGATCCGTACGGCATTCCCGCCATCTGCAAGAGCTCATCATCCAGGCTCATGTTATTGATTGTCTGCTGAACCTTCGCCGCCAGCGCAGGATCCGTCGTGTAGCCGGGCGCATACGCGAAGAGGGAAAGGGCAGCCGCGCTGTTATCTCCGTTGCATGAGACCGGCGTCACAACGTTGTCGATGTTGCTGGAAGTGCTGCCGCCGCTGGTGGCGCCAGCGTCCACCGACTGATCGTCGGTACAGGTGAAGGCTGCGCCCGCGTCACTTCTTTGCCCCGCCGGGGGCGGATCGAGCTTACAGGCTGGAACAGCTAGGAAGCCCACGCCGAGTAGCAATACCAGATGAATCGACTTCTTCATGAACATGGAATCTCCTGTATCGTGGCTAGCCCGCTAGAACCTCACACCACCGCCCAAGGCTAGGCGGTAGTACTTGGTGCGAACTTCGAAGGTCGCGCCATCCTCTTCTCGGGTCTGGTAGCCAGTCTGATAGTCCAGACCTACATTGGCAAAGACCTGCTCGGTTAGGTTCATGACACACCCGCCGCCAAATGCGAAAACAAAGCCCCTAGGCGTCCCGCCGGCCGGAGGAAGGATGAGCGAGTAGCCTGGCAGCACCTCCAGGTACAGTGAAATCGTCTCCACAACCGGGTAGGCGTAAGCAAGACGTGCGAAGACGTCTAGTTCCTTCGCGACGTCCGAAGACGTCTTGTCCTTGACGTTGAAGATCAGCTGAGGCGCAAGACCGACACTGAGCCCACGCCAGATCTCATAGGCTCCGGTGAACCCGACGCCATAGGCGAAAGCAGCCGGAACCGTCGTCGTGGTGGAGACCGTAGAGGTGAACTTGCCCTTTGCCATCGGCAAAAACGCGAGCCCCAGCTGGAGCCTGCGTTGCCCCCCCGTAGAGGGAGCCGCGGCAGTCGCAGCGGCAAGGTCGCTGTCCGCCGGAGCCGTAGGAGCCGCATCTTCAGCGCGAGCCGTGCCGGTCAGCGCCAGGAGAGTCAAACCTAGAAGTGTGCTTGTTGTTCGCATCGCTGTTCTTCCGTTTTGCTGGTCTTGATTGAAAACGTCGATGGTCTCGAGGCTCTCGCGAACGAGATAGTAAAGCGTCCTGACGAACTCTATCGGAGGCTCTTCGCAAAGTAGAGGAAATTCTCACCGCTTGCGTAGCGGCCATGTAGAAATCGCACGAACCGCACCTTGAGTGCAACAGGGTTGTAATCGTTTACGAACCGGGCTGGCCAGGCCGTCCGGACTTCGAGTATTGGCAAAGCTCCCTTGTTGACGGAGCGGAGCCAAGCAGAATTCGGTGGTGGCGAATAAAGCACACCCGCAGCAGCGACACGAAGACAATGCTGTCGGTGCACCACCGGCATGGCGAATTCCTACGACGAGTCTTGCCACGGTCGAGGCGAGCACGATCGTTCGTTTGATGTTGTGGCGTCGATCACGCCCGCGAACGAGCGACCGCGCCATCGGTCACGGCTAACACCCTCTACCTAGACAGCGGCTCGGCGGAGATTGTTCCCTTCCTTAACAAACTCGCGAGTGGCCAGTTTCTCCTCGCGCGGGCGCGCGACCGGCTGCTATTCTTGCCGGCCCAAGCGGTCGTGACCGCCCGCTCGGGGCAGCTTCATGCGGTCACTTGCGCGAGCCACTTGGTGGCGCCGCAGACACTGAAATCGCGAGAAAGAGGAATTTGCGCCATGAGCAGAACACGACTTTCGATGGCTAGTGCTTGTCTCGCACTTTTCGCCGCAGGCTGCGGATCGGGATCCGGCGGAGGCGGCTCGAGCGGCAACACCGACAGCGGTGGCGCCTCGGGCAACGCAAGCGGCGGCTCCACCGGTAACGCGAGCGGCGGTTCGACAGGCAACGCGAGCGGCGGCTCGGCGGGCAACGCGAGCGGTGGCTCGACGGGAAACGCCAACGGCGGTTCGACAGGCAATGCTGCCGGCGGCTCGGCGGGCAACGCCAAGGGCGGTTCGACAGGCAATGCGAGCGGCGGCTCCACAGGAAACCCGAACGGCGGTGCAGCGGGCAGTAATCCCGGAGGTTCACCGGGCGGCACTGCGGCTGGCGGATCGCAAGCGGCGGGAGGTTCGTCGAGCACGGGTGGAACACCGATGCCGTCGACGGCGCTGGTGACATCGGCTTCGGGCAGTTACTGGAAGACCGACGCGAAGTGGACCGAGGTGACGAGCGGCAACGCCACGGTAACGGTGAACGACACCACCGCCCAGGACTGGCAAGGCTTCGGTGGCGCGTTCAACGAGCTCGGCTGGAGCTACCTCACCACGAAGGATATGCAGGACCAGGCGCTTCAACTGCTGTTCGGCGACGACGGCTGCCGATTCGCATGGGGACGAATTCCCATCGGCGCGAGCGACTACGCTACAAGCCGTTACACCGACGACGAAGTGTCGAGCGGCTCGGACACCTCCATGTCCAGCTTCTCGATCGATCGAGACAAAGACAAGCTCATCCCGTACATCAAGGCGGCACAAGCGGTGAAGTCGGACATCAAGTTCTGGGGCAGCCCATGGACGCCGCCCACGTGGATGAAAGCGACCCCGTACCTCAGCCCGGGCAATCCCGTCAACGCCTTCGACGGCGGTACCATGAAGTCCGACGACGCCACCCTGAAGGCGCATGCCCAGTACTTCGTGAAATGGGTCCAGGCATTCCAGGACCAAGGGATCAAGATTGAATTCGTGGCTCCGCAGAACGAGCCCAACTATCAGCAGAACTATCCTTCTTGCCACTGGGACACGGCCAACTTCGTGAAGTTCGTCGGCTCGTACCTTGGGCCGGCGCTGACCGCCGCCAATCTTTCGACCAAGGTCATGGATGGCACGCTGTCCAATACCAACGGCGATTCTGATATCGGGCAGCAGGTGCTGAAGGATTCGGCCGCGAAGGGCTTCGTCGGCGTCATCGGCGTGCAATGGGGAATGGCGGCCGCGAACCAGGTAACCACGTTGAAGGGCTTGGCCGGCGGCATCCCCATCTGGGTTTCCGAGCACCAGTGCGGCGGCACCATGGGCTCGACCGCGCCTGCGCCCAACGATTTCAGCTACGGAAAGGACAGCTGGGGCTATATCCGCGATGCCATCAAGAACGGTCTGACCGCGTACAACGCCTGGAACATGGTTCTGGACAAGGGGGGAATGGGCATCGACAACACGCGCAAGTGGCCCCAGAACGCCCTGCTGGTAGCAGACTCCGGCCAGGTGACGGCAACGCCGGCATACTACGTTTTCCGCCACGTCTCCCAGTACGTCGATCCCGGCGCGAAGGTCCTGGGAACCAGCAGCAACGACTCCGTCGCGTTCAAGAACCCCGACGGTAGCATCGTGGCGGTCATGTACAACAGCGGCAGCGCCAACGCCAACTACATCGTCGCGCTGGCCGGCAAGAAGCTGCAGTTCTCGATGCCTGGCAGCGGCTGGGCGACAGTGAAGTACCAGTAACTACGAATAGCGGCCCAGCCAGCGTCGGCTGTGGCTGTCGAGCCTGTCGGGGGTCGGCACGAGGTAGCGCATGCCGTGCCGATCCGTGATGACGTGGCGGCCGTCGTCGAGGCGACGAATGTGATCTTCTTGCTCGACCACGAAGACCCGGCTTCCGCGATCCGTTGTGACGTGCCATTCGGACCACGTCGCCTCGTGCACGACGCGGTCGATGCGTATGACCTTGGGCAGGAACTCGTTTTCGCCGAGCGCGGTCGCGAGCGCGTGCCGGCTGTCGTCGTCGAGGCTGGCAGGCTCGTCGATGAGCGCGCGGTCGCGCCCGAGCTCGTCGAGTAGACACACGTAGCGGTCGGGATGGCTGAGGGGAAAGCAGCGGCGGGGAACGACTTTTTCGCGCTCGCTGGTCGAACGATCGAGCGCCCACAGCGATCCATCGCCATCGCGCACGAGCGACAGGCGCGACACGTTCAGGCCCGACGCCGAGGGGACCACGTCCGCGTCGGCTTCTGGTTCCGGCTGAGGCGCCTCGACATCGGATCGCATGGCGGCGCTTTGCGCTCGGTGAAGCCTGGCGTATTCACCGTCGAGGGCGAGCAGCTCGGCATGGGTGCCTCGCTCGGCCAGCCGGCCATCCTTGATGACGAGCAGCAGGTCGGCTTTGCTGAGCGTGCTCAGCCGGTGCGCAATCGCGATGGTGGTGCGACCGGCGACCACGTTGTCGAGCGCACGCTGAATTTCGCGTTCGGTGTGCGTGTCCACGGCCGAGGTCGCCTCATCGAGCACGAGGATGCGCGGATCGACCAAAATGGCGCGCGCGATGGCGATGCGCTGGCGCTCGCCGCCCGACAGCGACTGGCCCCGCTCGC
>CAZTTW010000022.1:0-15909 GCA_964616265.1 uncultured Myxococcales bacterium
CAGGCGCGCTCGCGGCTCGAATACTTGCAGAAAGTTTCGGCATGGCAGGGCGTCGCGCGGCGCCTCGCCCATGAAATCAAAAATCCCCTCACGCCGATTCAGCTGGCTGTTCAGGAGCTGGCCAGCAAATACCGCGGTGACGATCCGGCGTATCAAAGGCTGCTCGACACGGCTTGCGAGATCTTGCGCGAAGAAATCACCAGCTTGCGCCGCCTGGTCGACGACTTCTCCGCGTTTTCCAAGCTGCCGAAAGTCGAGCCCACCGCCATCGACCTCAACGTCCTGCTGTCCGAAATTGTACGTCTGCAGCCAGAATGGCAAGCGTCGGTGCGTTTCGTACCGCACGCACATCCCGTCTATGCCCTGTGCGACCGATCGTTGTTTCGACGGGTTTTGGCCAATCTGGTCGAGAACGCGATGCAAGCCGCCCAGGCCGTCGGCAGGACGCCCGAGATTTCGATTCACGCCGAGCCTCGCGGCGGGCGTGCGGCGATTGTCGTCGACGACAATGGTCCGGGCGTGCCCGAGGCGGAGCGCGAGCGAATCTTCGATCCCTACGTGACTCATCGGGACGGTGGGACCGGGCTGGGGCTGGCGATCGTGCGCAAAATCGTCATCGATCACGGTGGCGATGTGATCGCCACGAGCTCGCCACAAGGGGGCGCGCGATTTGTCGTTGAATTACCGTCAGATCCGAGCGCGCCGGGTCGGGCTGAGGTTGAGTGAAAACAAAATCGGATGGCCTCGGTTTTATTTAGGACATGATCTGCCGAAATGCTTCGATGTCGAGCTTGAGGTGGGGGACCTTGTCATACTATATTCCGTCGCCCCATCGCCTCGATGGAGCTGCCGTACCATGGATATCAGCGGTTCGAAAATTCCCACCTTTATAGGTATGATTTTGCTGCCGCTCCTTTCGGCGGCACCTGCTCGTGCGGAAACGGCGGCAGCTCCCGCGGCGGCAGACAGCTCGCCGTCGAACGACGAGTGTTTGGGCTGTCACAGCAATGAGGTGGACCGCGCGAAAGGACGCAAGATTCCACCCATCGGCGAGGCTTTTGCCGAATCCGTGCACGGCCAAATCAACCTGGCCTGCGTGGACTGCCACGCGGATCTGCAAGGCAAGGATCTTCCCCACGACGACAAACTGCAAAAGCCGGTCTGTTCGACCTGTCACGAAGACGCGGTCAAGGCCTACGACCAGAGTGTTCACGCGAGTTCACGGCGCAACTCGGGCGACAGCCTCGCCGCGTGGTGTAGCGACTGCCACGGCACCCACGACATTCGCAGCGCGAAGGATCCCCAGTCGAAGACCTACCACTTCAACTTGGCCGCTACGTGCAGCCGCTGCCACGCCGACGAAGCCGTGATCGCCAAGGCCAACATCAAGGCGGGAAACGTCCCCGTCCACTTCCAAGACAGCATCCACGGCCGGGCTTTGAACAAGAGCGGTCTCTTGGTCGCCCCCAACTGCGCCACCTGCCACGGCAATCACGAAATTCGCCGCGCCTCCGACGACAAGAGCCGGGTGAATCGCTACAACATCCCGAAGACCTGTGGCTCATGCCACGCAGGCATCCAAGCCGTCTACGAAACCAGCGTGCACGCAGCGGCGTTGCGCGAAGGCAATCCTCGTGCGGCGGTTTGTATCGACTGTCACACGGCCCACGACACCAAGGTGGTGGACGCTGCGTGGAGAATGGACTTGGTCAAGGAATGCGGCACCTGCCACCAGGAATCCATGCGGACCTTCCGCGACACCTTCCACGGCAAGGTGTCGGGCCTTGGATTCGAGCGTGCCGCGACCTGCGCGGATTGCCACGGCAGTCACGGGATCTTGCCCAAGAAGGATCCCAAATCGACGGTTTCCGATGTACGGAGAGTCGAGACCTGCAGCAAGTGCCACCAAGGTGCCAGCGAAAAATTCTCGCGTTACGATCCCCACGCCGACGGCCGCAGCCGCGAGCACAATCCCGTGCTCTACTACATCACGACGGCGATGAAACTTCTGCTCGTCAGTGTGTTCGCCTTCTTCGGACTTCACACGATTCTGTGGCTGGGACGCTCGCTCGTGTTGGTGAGCAAGCTGCAAGCCGAAGGAAAAATCGATGACGACAAGTAGTTCCGGCAAACCCGACACCCCGAAGTCTGCGCCCGCAGTCGAGACGCGTTCCGGTGCCGCAGCGACCGGCTTCGTCCTGCGCTTCCACCGCTACGATCGCCTGCTGCACGGCTTTTTGATGGCCAGCTTCCTGACCCTGGCGCTCACCGGCATGCCGTTGCTTTTCTCCGAGGCGGTCTGGGCCAGGACGCTGGCGAATCTGCTCGGTGGTTACCGCGTGACCGGCGTTCTCCATCGCGTCGCCGCCGTCACCTTGATGACGGTCTTCGTGACCCATCTAGTCCGACTTTCGCACCGACTGTTCGTGCGTAAGGACTACGGCATGCTGTGGGGGCCGCGCTCGCTCGTGCCACAGCCCATCGATCTCATTCAGCTCATCCAGCACTTTCGCTGGTTCGTGGGTCTCGGGCTGCGCCCGCGCTTCGATCGCTACTCGTATTGGGAGAAGTTCGACTATTGGGCGGTCTTCTGGGGCATGGCGATCATCGGTACCTCGGGTCTCATGCTGTGGTTCCCGGCCTTCTTCGCCCGCTTTCTGCCTGGCTGGATCTTCAACATCGCCCTGGTCGTCCACGGTGAAGAGGCCCTGATGGCCATGGTCTTCATCTTCACCGTGCACTTCTTCAACGGTCACTTGCGGCCTGACAAGTTCCCCATGGATCTCGTGATTTTCACGGGCCGCGTATCGGTCGAAGAGCTCAAGCACGAGCGGCCGGCCGAATACGAGCGCTTGGTCAGCGAAGATCGCCTCGCCGAAGTGATGACCGATCCGCCGTCGCGAGGACTCAAGACCTTCGGCAGACTGATCGGCACCATTGCCGTGTGCATCGGTCTCACCGTCGCCACGCTCGCCATCTACGCCCTGCTTCACTAATTAACCGGCTTGCTCTCGTCGCTCTTTGCTTCGGTTTTGGATTCGGCGGTATCCTTGGCCTGCTTCTTCTCACCTTCTTTACCGGCGAAGTAGGCTTCGCCGGGGCGCCAGGTGGGCGTGACGACAGAAGCAAGCGCGCGGCCCGTGCGCTTCACGCCGGCCAGCATCAGGCGGCCAAGGTGCTGGAACACGAGCGCAAAGCCGATGAAAGGCATGAACATGACGAACAAGCCGCCGAGCACGGGCGCCAGGAGCAGTACGGCCAGGACCGGCACACGCAGGTAGCGCTGTCCGTCGGCGCCGGGCAGCAAGCCTTCTTTGCCGCTCACCGTGATGAGGTCCAGCTTGTCGCGGTTGAAGTAGAAACCACCCTTTACCAATGTTCCTGCGGTCATCATGACGAACTCCTTTTCTAGTACCTAAATTCTCTAATTGCGTCCTGATTACAGGCTAAGCCAAGAGACGGGCTTCGCCAATGCGGGAGATCCCTGGTTTCCCTAGGGGAAAAGTACGGAGACGACTAGGGAAAACACCCTAGGTAAAGCTTAGGGCCTGGTGCTCGCTTGAAATCGTGACAAAAGAGACAATATGCATCCGTTTTTCGGCAATCGAGCGAGGTTTGGTGCAAAATAGAGTTGCCTCGCGACGGCGAGGGAATGACCAACGGGATGTTTTTTGATGTATGTGCGGTTCGCTAAGCCAACGTTCGCTCTGGGTTTTCTGGCGTTCTTGCAGCTCTTCCTGCTGGCACCGGCCGCTCGGGGCGCCGCCGTCGACGAAAACGAGGAATGCCTCACCTGCCACGGCAACGACAGCTTGAGTGTGACGCTCGAGAGCGGTGAAGAGGCGCCGCTTTTCATGAAGCGTGAGCTTCTCGAAAGCTCGGTCCACAAGAGCCTTCGCTGCACCGATTGCCATGCCGGCCTCGATCAGGTTCCGCACCCCGCCCGCCACTACAAAAACCTGGCACAGTTTCGCGCCAGCTTCGGCGAGGCCTGCAAGAATTGCCATTTCGAGAACTACACCAAGACGCTCGATAGCGTTCACTACGGCTTGCAGGCGCGTGGTGACCTCTTTGCCCCGACGTGCGTGAAATGCCACGGCTCGCACGACATCGCTCGGCCGGCGCAGCCTCGCTCGCGCATCTCGCAAACCTGCGCGACCTGCCACCAGGCCATCTCCGACGCCTACGCCAAGAGCGTCCATGGACATGCGCTTCTCATGGAGCAGAACAAGGACGTCCCGATCTGCACCGACTGCCATCGTTCGCACGACATCGCCGATCCCAAGAACCGGGCTTGGCTGATGAACACACCCGCGCTGTGCGGGAAGTGCCACGCGGACAACCGCTTGATGGGTAAATACGGCCTGTCGACCGCCGTGGTGTCGACCTATCTGTCCGATTTTCACGGCACGACCGCTGCATTCGGCGCCAAGGGACGAAAGACTACCGACGAACCCGTGGTCGCGCTGTGCGTGGACTGCCATGGCATCCACGACATCGGCAAGGTCACCGGCGAAAGCGCGCCTGCCTTTCGCGCCAACCTGGTCAAGACGTGCCAGAAGTGCCACGCGGGCGCTTCCGCCAATTTTCCCGCCGCCTGGCTTTCCCACTACGAGCCGTCGCTCGAGCGAGCGCCGCTCGTGTACATGGTTCGGCTCTTTTACAAAATCATCATCCCCTTCATCGTGGGCGGACTCCTGTTGCAAATTCTCCTGCATCTCTGGCGTACGGTGGTGAACCGATGACTCGGAACAGCGACAACGTGGTCCGCTTTGGCACGCGCGACCGAATCGAGCACCTGCTCGTCATGCTGATCTTCTTTGCGCTGGCCCTGACCGGCTTGCCGCAAAAGTTCCACGAGGCCCCGATTTCCAAGACTATCGTTGGCCTTCTCGGCGGTATCGCCCAGGTTCGCTACTTTCACCGCCTGGCCGGCGTGCTTTTTGCCATCATGACCTTGGTTCACCTGGTTAGCATTTTGGCCGCGGTCATTACCGGCCGCTCGTCGTTGGCGATGGTTCCGGGGGTTAAGGACTTCCGCGACGTGGTGACCACCTTGCGCTACTACCTGCGCATCTCCGATGTGCGCGCGCAATTCGATCGCTTCGACTACAAAGAGAAGTTCGAATACTGGGGCATTCTGTTCGGCGGCCTCATCATGATCACCACGGGCTTCGCCTTGCTCTTTCCCATCGAAGCCACGCGCTTTCTGCCTGGCCAGATCATTCCCGCGGCCAAGGTCGCGCACGGCAACGAGGGCCTGATGGCTTTCTTGGTGGTGATTGTGTGGCACATTTACAACGTGGTCCTGGCCCCCGAGGTTTTCCCTGGCAGCAAGACGATCTTCACAGGCAAGATCCCGCGCGAGCGCATGCGCCACGAGCACCCGCTGGAATACGCCCGCCTTTTCCCGGAAGAAGCCGCCGAATTGATGGGCCATCACGGGGCGGAGCCAGCGACGAAGCCAGCGACGAAAGAAGATGGGTAGACGGGCAGCCGAGTGCATTCTCCACGGCATCGTGACCGCCGTCGTGGTCATGATGGTTCTACGCGCACAGCGCATTCGTAATCCCGAAGCCCGGCTTCGCTGTTGGCTGTTTGCCATGGCTGTACCGCTCCTTGGTACGCCGCTTTTCTGGCTGCTCTCACCGTGGCGTCTCGACGAACACTTCCGCGACCGATGGGCGCTCTTTTCCGCTAGTCATTCTTCGCCCTGGGCTTGGCACGGCGTGGAGCTGGCGACTGCGCTAGCGTGGCTTTTGGCTTTTGCCGGCGCCGCGCTTTTCCTGCGCGACGTGATTCCCTTTGTGCTGGATTTTGCGCGCGGCCGAAGCGTCAAGCGGACCGCGACCTCACCTTCCGCCGTGCTTGCGGGCGCGGTCGAGCGAGCCGCGGCGGCTCTGAGCATCGCCCTGCCACGCTTGACGCTCCTCCAGTCCCAACATCCGATTCTCAGTTGCCGCGGTCTCCGCAAACCGGTCATCGTGGCGTCCACCGGCCTTTGCGAAATGCTCTCCCCCGACGAGCTCGCGGCGGCCATCGCACACGAGATGGCGCACGTAAAGCACCGAGATCCGATGCTTGGCTGGGGATTGATGTCGGTACGCGCTCTCTGCTTCTTCAATCCGGCGGTGCAACTGGCCGCGCGGGCAGCGGCGGGAGAAATCGAGCGTCGAGCCGATCGGTCCGCGGCCTGCGTCGTGGGCAATACTCGATCCCTGGTGGATAGCCTGCGTAAGCTTGCGGGCAGCGCGTCCGCTTCCCACCTATCCCGAAGCTGGCACCGCTTGCGCGTCGCCGCTATCGAGGAGCGCTGCCAGGCGCTTTTGCGGGAGAAGAACACGGACCCGACTGCCATTTCGCCGTGGATGCTTCTGGCCACGGCGATGGGACTCGGTGCCATACTCTTTCTGACGGTCGCGTGAACCCCATGGATGCTCCTTTCGCCCAGAATCCGGACATGCGAAGTCGCGAATTCGTTGCGGGAGGATGGAGAACTCTGGTGGTACTGGCGAGCGTGGCTCTTGCCTTGCGCACGGTAGACGCGATTCCAGGTTGGCTTTCCGGTCTGCCTCGTGGCGTACATCTTTGCCCGAGCCTGCGGGAGGCCGAGGCCCGCACGGGTCTGCGTCTCGATCGCATCGCCCCTATCGCACGCACCGCGGGTAGCATTCGTGCGACCGCCAGCCCCGTTCCAGCCGTTGCCATCGTCCTGGACGATGACAGAAGCCAACTCACCTTCTTCCGTAGTCGCGGAGGCAGCATTCCGACTCTATTGCGGCCGCCTCCATCTGCCTTTCACGAGATCGCCGTCCCGTTGAAGCCCGGCCTATCCGCTTCGCTGAAAGCCGAACGACAAGCCGACGGCTCGGTTTGGCAAGATTTGGAATGGTCCGAGGGCGAGATCACCACCGCCTTGCGCTTTGGCGGCCGCACCGTAGAGCTGCTTCGTGTCGCCAGGCAACTCGTCGAGGCCGCGCCATGAGCCCGCGAGCAAAACGTTCGTACAGCATCCGTCGGCGCGTGGCTCTGCTGGTCGGGATCGGGGCGCTCGCGCCGATGCTACTCGCGCTGTGGACGCTGCACTCTGCCTTCGACGGTGTTTCTCGGCACCTGCTTGACGAGCATCAAAGGCTGGCACGAATTCTGGCCCTGCATTTCGACCACGAGCTGCGCGAGCACCTGGCTAATCTTTCGGCCGCAACGGGAACGCCCGAGGACTGGGCGAACGGTAACGCCAAACGCACGCTGCGCGCGGCTTTCCTGCGCTCGCCCGTGCTCGAGGCCATCGTCGTGGTCGCCAAGGAACAAGCTGGCAAGAAGGTGTCGTGGCAAGAGTTGCGGCATCAGGATCTGGCCGGCGAAGCGCTGCTAGCTCTGCCCGAAGTGGATGCGGCATTCGACCTCGGCCGAGAGGGAATCGCGCACCTGATCGAGGCGCAGCGAAGCCGGGTGGTGTTTCTGGTGCCCGTGCGCGACTGGAATGGGCACGTGACGCACGTGGTGTGCGCGGTCGCCAATCCCAGCGCGCCGACTTGGATCGCCATGCTCAAGCCAAGTTCACTTGGCGGCGGCGGCGTAACGTTGGTCGACGACCGGGGCCGCGTCGTCACTGGCACCGGAGCCGCTTCTTTGGCAGGTAGCGACGACATCATCGCGGCCGGGGCTCTGAACATCGCGCCTTGGCAGATCGTCTTGCGCCAGACGCGCGATGAAGCGCTTGGTCCCATCCTCGTCCAGCGCAGTCGCATCCTCATCCTGGCACCTCTTCTCGTAGTGCTCGCCTTGCTCTTTTCCTGGGGCGCAACTCACAGCGTAACCGAGCCGCTCAAGGCTCTCAACATAGCGGCCAGACGCATCGCCGACGGCAATTTGGAGGCGGCAGTGCCCCCGCAGGGCGACGACGAGGTCGGCAAGCTGGGGCGCTCGCTCGAAGTAATGCGCGTAGCACTAAAGACCTCGCTCGACGAGCTGACCGCGAGCCACGAGGTTCTCGAACAGCGCGTGCAGGCGCGCACGCAGGAGCTGCGGCAGCTTCTTTCCAAGATCGTATCGGTCCAAGAGGACGAGCGCCGGCGCATTGCTCGCGAGCTGCACGATGAAACCTGCCAGACCTTGGCCGCGCTCGGCATGAAGCTTGACGCCGCCTTGTCCGCGCCCACCCCCGAGGCGGTGCACGAGCGTCTCACCGAGGCGCGCGCCTTCGCCGGGCGAACCCTTGCCGACATCCACGCGCTCATCTACGACCTGCGCCCGTCGGTGCTGGACGACCTCGGCCTGTTCCCGGCCATTCGCTGGCTGGCGGAACACAGTCTCACGCCGGCCAACATCGCCTATCGCTGCGAAGTAGCGCTGCCAGGCCACAAACTGAGCGCCGAGCGCGAAACCACCTTGTTTCGAGCGATCCAAGAAGCCATTCGCAACGTCGCTCGCCACTCGGAAGCGACCCAGGTGCTCATCCAGGTCGAAGAGCACGCGCACGATTTGTTGGTCGAAATCGAAGACGACGGCCACGGCTTCGATCCCGCGAGCGTGACGGTGCCGGGACCGTCGGGACGCGGCCTCGGGCTGCTCGGCATGCGCGAACGGCTGTCCATGGTGGGCGGATCGGTGGAAGTGATCTCGTCGCCCGATGCCGGCACTCGCGTGGTCTTGCGCGTTCCTTTCGAAGAGGAGAATCACTGTGGCTAAGATCCGCATTCTCATCGCCGACGATCACGCCTTGGTTCGCGAAGGCATCCGCGCGCTGCTTTCCTTGTGTGACGATCTGGAGGTGGTGGGCGAGGCCGCCGACGGCACCGAAGCCATCGCGGCCGCGCGGCGTCTGGATCCCGACGTCGTGCTGATGGACATCAACATGCCGGGCCTCGGCGGGTTGGAGGCGACGCCCGAGATCCTGCGCAGCAATCCGCGGGCGAAGATCCTGGTACTGACCCAATACGACGATCGCGAGTACGTCACCCGCTTCCTCAAGAACGGTGCCTCCGGCTACGTGCTCAAGCGCGCCGCCGGCTCCGAGCTGGCCTCGGCCGTGCGGGCAGTTCACCGTGGCGGCCTCGTGCTCGATCCATCGTTGGCGCGCGAGGCTCTCCTGCCTACCGCGCCAGCGCCCGGCCTGGGTGCCGGCGAAGAACGCTACCAGAGTCTCACCGACCGCGAGAAGCAAGTCCTGAAGCTGGTCGCAGAGGGAAATTCCAACAAAGAAGTGGCCCAGCTGCTCGTCATCAGTGTGAAGACCGCCATGTCCCATCGCGAGCGCGTGATGCAAAAGCTCGACATCCACAACCGCACCGAGCTGGTGAAATTCGCGCTCAAGCTGGGCGTGATCAAGTTGTGAGGGACGAGGGCACAGAGGTCGAAGAGAGCACGGAGAAGCGAGGGAACCTTGCGCCGCACGGCACTCCCAGCTTCGGTAGCACCTCCATCGCGGCCTTCTTCAAGACCTTCCTGCAATGAGATCCACCCGGGTGGGGTCGACCATGGTCCGACCGTACGTTACTTGCTAGCATGCTAAGAAGAAAGTCATGCCACCAACGGTCGAAGTCGCCGCGGACGGTGAATCGGCGACCATCTCGGTGCGAGATGCCATCTCTCTCGCCATGCAAAGGTACGAGTCCGGCGACCTCGTTGACGCCGCCCACATCTACCAGGCAATCCTCGAAGTCTATCCGGAGGAGGTCGATGCCCTGCACTTCTTGGGCATCACGGAGCACCAACTTGGCCGTTCGGATCTGGCGCTCTCGCACCTGGATCGGGCCTTGGCCCTAGTATCCGATTCGACGGTCATTCTCAACAACCGAGGCAACGTACTGCGAAGCCTCGGGCGCCTCGACGAGGCCGAGGCGGATTATCGACGAGCACTCGACCTCTGTCCGGAGCATGTAGGGGCGCTGAGTAATCTTGGTGCTTTGCAACGCGTGCGCGGCGACTACGAGGGCGCGGTCGCAACTCTCCGCAAAGGCACAAGCCTCGCGCCGACGCATGCGCCAGCCTGGCAAAATCTGGGCAATGCACTCGAGTGTCTGGACCGGGACGAGGAAGCCCTCGCTGCTTATCGGGAAGCTGCCCGACTCCTGCCCGAATCGGGGATCTTCTTTCTTCACGTCGGCATGTCTCTTTTCAGACTCGGCCGTTTGGAGGAAGCCGCTCGCGCTTATCGCCATTGTTTAGAGCTCTCTCCCAATAACCCGCGGGCGCTTCACTTGCTTGCGGCGTGCGGTGGGCAAGCAGTCCCGGCTCGTGCTTCGTCCGACTATGTCCGGGCGGAGTTCGATGGCTTTGCCGCTAACTTCGACGCCATACTGGCAAGACTCGAATACCGTGGACCCACGCTTGTCGGCGAGGCCGTGACCGCCCTCCTGGGTTCTCATCATGCGGGAGTGACGGTGCTGGACGCGGGCTGCGGAACAGGACTATGCGGCCCCGTGTTACGCGCGCATGCCGCGACTCTGGTGGGTGTCGACTTGTCCGCTTCCATGGTGGCCTTGGCGCGCAGGCGCGGCCTGTACGACAGCCTCGTGGTCGGCGACCTGGTGGAGTTTCTGTGCCAGAACAGCCAGAGTTTCGACCTCGTCGTTTCGGCCGACACCTTGATCTATTTCGGCGAGCTTGGTGATGTCGCAGCGGCTGTGGTCAAGGCGCTCCGTCCGGGCGGCTCTTTCGTCTTTACGCTGGAACGGTCGGAAGAGGACGACGCGGCCCTAGGCTATCGCTTGCAGCCGCACGGTCGCTATAGCCACGCGCGCGCCTACGTAGAACGGGTGCTTGCCAACGCCGGCTTCGTGAACTGCGACCTTGGCGAGGTTACGATTCGAAAAGAGAGTAGGCGGTGGGTGCCGGGCTGGCTGGTTAGCGCGAGGGTTCAGTCACCCTAGCTCGGTAGCGCCACCGCCCTATTGGAAGCGACCTTTCAAGACAGCGCGATCGCGCCCTATTTCGCGGGATCGGTCAAAGCCTGATACACGAGCGTGCGCGAGAGATTCTCCACATCTGGCATGCCGGGCTCGGACGCCAAGCGCTGGATCATACCGACGAAGGCAAGGTCGTTGGTCGGATCGATCCAGAACCAAGTGCCGGCAAGGCCATTCCATAGGTAGGATCCCCTTCCCGCGGTGCTGCCAACCTTGATTGGATCTTCCATCACCGCGATGTCGTAGCCAAAGCCCAAACCCGGCTGCATGAAATACGGACCGATTCCATATTTCCCGGTGAGCAGGTGCTCGGGCAAATGGTTGCTGCGCATGAGCGCCACCGTGCTCGGTGACAGTAGACGCTCGCCGTTCAGTGAGCCGCCATTCAATAGCATCTGGGCGAAACGCAAATAGTCGCCGGCCGTCGAGTACAAGCCGCCCCCACCCGACGGCCTGCGCGGCGATTCATTGACGTTCGGATCGTGAGGCACAGAAATCAGTCCCGTCTGAGTCGGGTTGGGCTTGTAGACCGTTGCCAGTCGCGCCATTTTGGCAGGGGCGACAAAGAAGTCGGTGTCGTTCATTCCCAGTGGCACCAGAATGCGCTCGCGCACGAAGGTCGGAAACGGCTCGCCCGACAGCTTCTCTACCAGGTACCCCTGGACGTCGACCGCTACACTGTAGCGCCATGCCTGTCCAGGCTGGTAGGCCAGCGGCAATTTCGCCAGCTTGGCGATGAAGTCGTCGAGAGAGCGAGTCTGAAAAATGCCCGACTTCTTGTACAGGGTATCGATTGGGTCGCCCGTGAAGCCGTAGGCAAAGCCTGCGGTGTGCGACATCAGCTCGCCCATGGTCGGCGGATGCACGGGCGCCTCCAACTTCGGCTTTCCGCGTTTGCCCGTGCCTGCGTAGACCTTCAGGTTCGTAAATTGCGGGATGTATTTTGCGACGGGATCATCCGGCTTCCACTTCCCTTCTTCGTACAAGATCATCATCGCGGTGCCCGTAATGGGCTTGGTCATCGAGTAGATCCTGAAGATTGTGTCCTGCTGCATTTCCTTCTTGCGCTCGATGGATTGCAGTCCGTAGGCCTTCTGTGCCACCAGTTTGCCGTGTCGGGCAATCATCATCACGACGCCCGCGAGCTGCTGACGATCGACCGTCTGCTGCAAAGCCGTATCCAGCTCTTTGAGGCGCTCCGCCGAAAATCCCACAGATGCCGGCGTCGCCAGCGGCAGAGGCGGCCAACTTTGCCCATACGCTGGTTCAAGAGAAAGCCAGAAGGCGCCCAACAAAAATATCGACCGATGTACGTGCACTATCTACCTCCAGAGGTGGCGCCCAATTGCCGTTCGACACCAACGTTAAATTCTACAGCCAAGCCAGCTCTTCTGCTGGGTTCGCCGAGCCTTCGCTATCGGGTGATCAATCGCCGACGTGGATCTTGACGTCGTACGGACCGGGATGACTCTGCCCACGCTCGATCCAGTCCCGCAGACTCATGAGAAAAACGGCCCACTTGGTGCTGCAGTGATGCATGAACTCTACCGGCTCCTTCCAGCCGGCATGCGTGAACAAGACGAAAACTTGGTCGCTCGTTGCCACCAAGCGGAAGGTTATTTGAGTGCCGATCCATTCTTCGGGGCCGCCAATGCACTGCCACCGAACCAGACGATCTTCCTCTGACTCGAGTACCTGCATGGCAAAACGGGCGCCGTCGGGATCGAAATGAATGGTGCCACCGGTCTTGGTGTCGCCCGTGGTTCCGACGATCCACCAGTGAGACAAGCCGTCCAGTGTGGTGAGTGCTTCGTAAACCTTATGAGCCGTGCTCGCGATTCCAACACGATGAAGAATGTCAGGCATGTTTTTCCTTTCCTGGCAAAGTCTTGTCGACCACAGGGAACTTGCAAGTGTCCTGGGCACCCCCAAACGCATCGCGCGACCAATCGTCGTCGATGGCGATCCTCCCCTTCGCCGGTGTTTCGATTGGGGTCGATATTCCTCGGTCCACTTAATCGGTATTTCAATGCCGAAATTTTAGTTGACGAACGACGCCTTGTTAGATGAGGCTAACAGTCGCAACCACCCAACCTCGCGGCCAGCAGTCTCGAACTCCGCGCCCTGCAAGAGACCTCGCCGTCAGGCGATGTTCGACGGAGAACCGATGCACGATGGTAGTTCCCTAGCCGCGCGGGCGAGGCAGAATCATGCCGTGCGGAACCGAAACGCGACAAGGCATGGAAACCCGACGAGCGCCTTCATGGTGGCGCTCACGCTTGCGGTCCTTTCTAATTGGGTCCCCGAGGCACAGGTACGTGCTGAAGATGACGAGGCGACGGCCCCGGAAACCCAACCGGAGCGACTGCTAGTGGGCGCGCAAACCACGTACATTTGGCAGAGGAAATCCGCGCTTCGCTCGCCCTACGAGGGCGCGAACAGTCTGCGGCCCGAGGCGGAGACGGGCTACACCTTGTCGGCCACTCTTTTTCTGGGCGCGCGCCCCTGGCGCGGAACCGAGCTGTTCGTCAATCCCGAGGTTATCCAAGCCGTCAACATCTCCGATCTGCACGGCCTTGGGGGCATGAGCAACAGCGAGAACCAAAAGGGAGGCAAGCAGACTCCCACGTTGTATCTGGCGCGTGCCTTCGTCCGCCAAACTCTCTCGCTCGGGGGCTCGGACGTTGTTGTCGATGCCGGGCAGAACCAGTTTGCGACGGTGGTCGGATCCCGTCGCTTGGTCTTCACCGCGGGGAACATGGCGCTCATTGACGTGTTCGACACCAACCGCTATGCGCACGATGGGCGCACGCAGTTCATGAACTGGTCCCTGCTGTCTCATGGTGCTTTCGACTTCGCGGCCGACACGCGCGGCTACACCTGGGGAATAGCCGGCGAGTACTACTACGACGACTGGGTTTTACGGCTCGGGCGGTACCTCGTCCCGAAGGAGTCGAACGGCATGAGCCTCGACTTCAATCTGTTTGACCACTACGGCGACAACCTCGAGGTCGAACACACGCATCGCCTGCACAGCTTGGAAGGCAAGGTTCGCGCCCTCGCGTTCCGAAACCACGAAAGCATGGGTGCATTCGCAGACGCCGTGGCGGCGGCCGCCGGTTCAGGTGCGCCGCCGGATGTGGGCGCGGTGCGGAGAAACCAGGAAAAGTACGGCGTCGGTTTGGCTATCGAGCAAGCGTTGCCCTACGATGGCGCTGTCTTCGTGCACGGCAGTTGGAACGACGGTCGCACCGAGACCTACAGCTTCGCGGAAATCGAACGTAGCCTGGCCGTAGGCGCGACGATGAAGGGCATGCGCTGGCGACGTCCTGGCGATTCGATCGGCACCGCCTGGGTGATGAATGCGCTGTCGCAGGACCACCAAATCTACCTCGCGCAAGGCGGCCTTGGCTTTCTCATCGGCGACGGCCGAATCAACTACCGGCCCGAGCAGCTTTTCGAAGCCTACTATTCATTTCAGGCATTCCCCGGCATGTGGCTGAGCTTCGATTATCAGCGGGTCGCCAATCCCGCCTACAACGCCGACCGAGGCCCGGTCAGCTTTTACGGCTTGCGCGTGCACCTGGAAAAGTGAGCGCGCGGCTATTCGCAGGTCCAGTGGAGACCACTCAACCTTGCCTCGTCTGCGGGCTCTGGGCCCGTGTAGGCACTGAACGTTGACGGCGATCCTCGTCTTCGTGTATGCGCTGGTTCGTGGCCCGCAAGATTCGAGAAAAGGTCGACACGAAGGAGTTGCTCGTCGACCTAGAGACCTATCGGCAGCTTGCCGTCGATAAGTTGGGCGCCAGCGATGCCAAGATCATTTCGACCGATAGGGTAGTGATTGACGAGCGGGTGCGGATGAAGTGCAGCTATCCCAAATGCATGTTCTATGGCACCAATGCGCACTGTCCGCCGCATGCCATGGATCTCGATGCTGTCCGGAAGATTATTGGCATGTATCACTATGGGATCTTCACCAGGTTGGAGGTGCCGCCGCAGGAATTTTCCGGTCCCGCCGTCGCCCGCAACGGCACGACTCCCGGGCTCCTGAAGACGCATCAGATCGTGACGAAACTTGAGAGCGCCGCGTTTTATGACGGTTACCACTTGGCGCTGGGATTTGCCTGCGGGTCGTGCAAGTCGGTCTTCTGTCCCGGCCAACCGTGCAGCGCCTTGGTGACGGGAAATGCTTGTCGGCATTCTGGCAAAGCCAGGGGCTCGATGGAATGCGCCGGGATGGATGTGTTCACCATGGCGAGCAGCGTGGGCTGGGACGTTTATCCCATCGGCGGCTCGACGTCCCCGGCAGACGTTCCGTGCGCCTCGAGCTTTGGTTTGGTGCTGATTCATTGAAAGAAAGAGGAATCACATGGTCAAGCGAATCGCCTTCACGATGTACCCCGTGGTCGACATGGCTCGCGCGCGGAAGTTCTATGAGGAAGATCTCGGCCTCGTCGCGACTTCGGACTATGTCAACGGACAGTGGGTCGAATACGAGCCAGGAGGGTGCTTTGCGCTGACCACCCTGGCGCCGGTGAAACCTTCTGCGAATTCAGGCGGAAACGTAGCTTTCGAGGTGGACGACGTGGTTGGGCTCACCGACCAGTTGAGGAAGAAAGGTGTCCCCGTCCTTCAAGAGGTCACGGAGACGCCGGCTTTTCTCATGTCGGTCGTTACGGATCCCGAGGGCAATGCCCTCACGTTGTGCCAGCAGAGGGTGAGCTCGTAACCTTCTACTTGCCGGGTTCAGCGAGCGCGCGCGAGAACTCGGGGTCGTCTCGGATACTATCCAGGTCGGGATCCTTGCGGGCGAGCTTGCGATACTTGGGCTCGATGACCAGAGCTTTCGTGACCGAAGCAACTGCCTGCTTGCGGTTGCCCAGCAAGGCGTTCATGCAGCCGACATTGTAGTGTCCCTTGGCGAAATCGGGCGCGAGGTCGACGAGCTGCTCGAAACAGGTCAGGAACTCGGGCGCGATGGTCTGTCTACTTTGGG